>JAUSES010000011.1 GCA_030649835.1 bacterium | reverse complement strand
CCGACAACATGATCGCCCGGAGTCGTTGACTCGGTTGCGTTGGCATCAATTAATCCTTGAGCCGAAGCTTTGGCTACTATAAGAAGAGAAACATCGGAAGCTGGAACAACAGCCAAATTGAAGGTAGTGAGTGCTGTATCTAGTGTAGATTTTGCAGCGTCAACATCACTTTGCGTTGTTGGCGAAGTGTTCTGGGCTGTCGTCGCAGTATCAATGGCACTTTGAAGTGTGGCCTTAGAACCAACCACATGATTACTAGGAACTGTACCTTCGACTGCGGCATCATGCGCTGTTTGAGAAGTAGAGATAGAGGTAATAAGGGCAGTAATGTCAGGGGCAACGGAATTAACTCCGTAACTTGTTGAATATGAACCACCGGCTGAACCTACGGGAATACGAGCCTCAACTGTAACCTGAATTTGTCTTCCTGGGGCAACAGCATCAAGATCTGTGCCAAGATTGAGGTTCATGACACTACTATATGTACCTGCAGTAGTTATTGTAATTGCACTTGCTGGAGCAGACGCATTTGAAGATTGTGCGGAATAAAAACGGATATTACTACCTGCGAGAATGGTATTGGAGCCGTTTGTCCAATCGGCAAACTTCATTGTCAAAATTGGTTCGTTGTCTGGGACTGTAATACTAAAAACCCATTTCCAGCCACCTGCGAAATCACCACCTGCTTGTGCAAATGTTGATACAGCAGAAATTTGGGTCACACCCAAAACGGAAGTCGCAGCTGAAGCAACGGGCACAAAAAATCCGCCTGCTATAAGTGTAATGGCGGTGACAAAAACAGATGTTCTTTTAAGAAACTGAAGAAAATTATTTCTTACGAGTAGAGAGAGAGAGTTAGCTTTGATTGTTTTATTTTGATGATTCATAATGATTTTGTTAATTATTAATTAATTATTAATTTTGTATAGTTTGGCTCGTTTAGATGTGTATAAACCCACCCAAACCAGCTAAACTATGATTTATTATTCAACTGTCGTTTTTATAATTTTGAAGATGTTCGACTAATCGTTCCCAAATGCTCATATTTTATCTTACTAATTCGACCCTTTACCTTTAACCAACGCCACACCAACCTACCATAGTATCAATTCTGTGTCAAGAAAAACGATGGATTAAAAAATCCGTACTTCATACTTAACTATTGTAGCATAAATTTGATGTCAACAGCAAGAGTTTTGTTTTTCTTAATTCCTGCTCCGAAAAAAGCCCGCCCGCATTCATTCCCCAGACCCCTTTCTGCGGGCGGACAAAATGCAAAAACAAATTAGTCTCGGTTTTGCGAAAATCCATATCCCCAGAAAATAGTTTTGGCAAAACCGAGTCCACCGAATTGGCACTAGAATTCCGTCAGTTTCTCCCTCAAGGAGAAACCCGACCTCGCCCGCCACCACCATACCGAAAAAAAAGAAAATGGAAGTCGTGGCAAATCAAAACAGAATGCGTGGTGGCGAGGCGAGGGCGGAGCGACGGAGCGGGAGCGGAGCCGAGCACAGTCCTTGTGCTCGGTGGAGTGGACGCTACGGCGTGACGGAGTTCGTCGTGGAGCGTACGATTTAGTTTCAAACTACAAATCGCTTGGCGCGTGAGATTAGATTTAATGATAAATTTTTGCTAAAGTAAGTTCTAGCCTCGTTTAAGAGGGACTCCGCAATCAAAATGAAAGGTTTTTTGGCGGGATTTTGGCGGGCAGAGCGAAGCTCTGCCCAAGGATTTAAGCCATTTCCGACCGCTTCGCGGTTTTTTAGGGTGAGGTTCAAAAATTCAAAAGCCCAAGATTTTTGGAGGGAAGATTTTTTGGGGGGAGGTCGTGCAGAATATATAACACTTGCCCCACCC
>JAUSES010000052.1 GCA_030649835.1 bacterium | reverse complement strand
AACGGGTCAACTAGGAGGAAATGACCCGTTCCCCCGAGCCCTGCCGCTCCATGCATTCACCCCCCCCGCGAATCCGCCGGAAGGCAAAAGAGAAATGCGCGGACAGGGCTCGGGGCCGCGCGTAATCGCGCGGCGAGCCCGCGAGTCTGCGAGCGGGCGAGAGAGTTAGGGGTGGTGTTGGAAAAATGTTCGAACTTGGTCGTATAATGTAGCCCGAATAAAACTAGTCTCGTTTTCTGAAAAATTTTCCCGCGCGGCGCAGAGCGCCGCGTAGGGTGGAGAAGGGATTTCAGCCACTTCCTGATGGGAGAGATGCAGATTCAAAATTCAAAAGCCGAACATTTTTTGGAGAGAGGATTTTTTGGAGGGGGAATGCGAATGCAACCCCTAGTGTGCTTGCCCCTCCCTCCCGTGCGCGCACCAGCCCCTTCGCTGGCGGGTCTGAAACCAGCGAAGCTCCCTATTAAAGAGTTTTTTGCTTATGCTCAACTATGAATTTTGTCCGCTCGTATAACTCGTCGTAAGTTATGACTTCAATATTTCTTGAGTCTCTCCGAAACAGCTCAAAGGTCTTTGCTTTTATCTGGCTTTCTTTTTCCTCTCCCTGAAATTGTGATGTGGAACCGATTATCAATATACTTTTTGGATCAACAGTTTTATGTTTGATGGGTTTGCCTTCATCATCGAAGTTTCCATTGGCGTTCGATTCAGAGAGCACTTGCCAACTTGCTTTCTGCTCAAGAATTTGAGAAAAAGAGGAAATTAAATCGGTAGAAAGTGTCCATGCGTTTGAGCGGTTTTTGTCTTTTCCAAATAATGGAGTTTCCGGTTTCTTCAACTCTACTAGAACAGTAAATTTGTTACAGCCAAGCAAGAAATCATTGATTACAGCATCTTGTCCGCCGACATCTGCGGAACCAACATTTGCTTCCTTTTGGAGTATTCCGAGAAATCTGTAGTCCAATCCATAACCAAATATCCAATCATTTGAACGGAAAAAGTTTTGCCAAGCTAATTCGTGACCTTGAGCTACAATGCCATTCTCTCGTTTGTATGTATCTATATAGTCCGGCTGATTTAGCAATTTTTCAAAAATCTCCAACTGCTTTTTGCGATATCCAATATTAACGATGTCGGTGGACGTGATGACACCGCTATTTATAAGTTCCTCAATAATCGCTTGCCCGTCTTTTCGTAAAAGCAGTGTACGAAGTTTCTTTTTAGTCTCGTCATCAAGTGCTGGGAGAGTATCATCCGCGAGAGAAATCCGTCTCTCATTTATGTCACCTAAATGAAGCTCTGAGAGCATCTGTAGGTAGCCCATTATTTGTTTGAAGAACGCAAACGAAAAGACTATCTGTTCTTCCTGCTCTACCCATTCTTCCTTTTTGTAGTATTTGAAACGTTTTAACGAAACGCTCTTAATCTCTCCGTGTTCTTTTATAAAGGTGAAAGTGGTTTTTATTTTATTCCTTACGACCCCAGGATGTTCAATATCAATGGCGTCAGGAACATCGTTTGCGTCTTTAGAGACGATTGTAAAATACTTTCCTGCACCATTCTTAAACTCGTGTGTATAAAGAGTATCTGGGAAGTAGTTATCAACAATTTCTTTCTCTGTGGGCTCGTGAGACATATTTATTTCATTAACTCCCCGGTCGATACATCAATTGCTTTCGCTATTTTCGCAATGGTCGCCAGTGTCGGGTTTGTTTTTCCGTTTTCAATGTTGGTGATAAAGCTCCGGCCGACATCGAGCGCACGAGCGATGTCCCCCTGTGAGATGCCTTTCTCTGTTCTGATTCGTTTCAGATTTTTACCGAGCTTTATTTGTTCACTTTGCATTATCCGCAGTATATTCTCCGGTATATTGCAATACAATGGTATATCATAATATACTACCTCTATGCGCTACTTTCTATACGCACGC
>JAUSES010000046.1 GCA_030649835.1 bacterium | reverse complement strand
AAAAGACAAATAATCATGCACATCCCTATCTGGCTTCTACTATTTGCAATTTGCACAATCTTCTTCAACACGATGTGGCTCATTCGACTAATATCTAACCGTAAACCCGTACCTCTCACTCGCAAACACTTCATGGACGAACTCAATGACTACCATTACGAAATCCTCAAAGAACGTCTCCTCAACAAACAAGTCATCGTCATCACAAACTCTCCTGGCCTTGACAAGGAACCCAATTGGTGGCCCATCTCTACCGGCACCTGCACTAACATTATCAGAATCACTCAGGCCCAAAATCCTGTACCTGTCATTGTCATTAACGGTGAAGAAAAAATCGCGATGGGACCCGTCCTCATCTTCAATGATGCAATCTTTCAAATCTTAGAAACTATCGCTCGTTACAACAAACACGAAGTTTTTGAATTCGTCAAAAACAACTATCTCTCGGCCACAAAATGATTCCCAAAATCCCAAAACAATACAAATACGAAATCCTACAAGCAAAAGATCGTGCTCAAATCCGAGCTAATCGTGAAAATCGTCCCTTCCACGTCGTTATCAGCAAAAAAAGATTTGTCCAAATCGGCAAATCCTCAAACCATCCTGACCCAAACTGGATCTTTCTCTTCAACATAAAACCTAAGGCACAAAAATGACACCCGAAATCTTTGAAAAACAATTCGGTACGGAACAACTCCTCAAAGCACAAATCTACATCATCAACCAAATCCTCATTGCTAAAAACATCATATCCGGCACTACTATCCAAAAATCTCTTGAATCTGAACTCTTCACTCGCTCTACTACCCTCATTCGTCAATCTATCAACTCGACATCACCAAAAATGTTATCTAACCGCCGCTGCAACTTGGAAAAACTCACACTCACAGAACGTACAATCCACGATGCAATTACAGCTGTTGAAAATCTACCCGGCACTACCACTCTCACCGAAGCTATCAACTTACTCGTAGCCGCCAAAGACAAAGTCTCAAACTACGAAGACAACCAAATTTGCAGAACCCATAAACTATCAAACGGCCTCTCCCCTGAAACTAACTGTGAATCATGCAAAATCTTCAATTCCTGTCCACTCAAACCCACAGGAAATCTAAATGAATAACACCTGCAAAACATGCCCAATTGACAAACTATGCAACAAATACCGCGACTGTGTTCGAGCAGTCTATGCTGCAGGAATCAAAACCGGCAAAATCATGGCACGCCAAAATCCCAACAAGAAAAAATCTCATGCTTAAAATCCCACACATCAACACCTACTACAAAAAACAAATAATCAACCTCATTCTCTTTACATGCGTAGGATTTGCTCTATACGGAGCTCTACAAAAACAACTATGGCCCAACGCAATCATTGACGCCATTCTCATTTGCTGCATCTACACAAACATCGCTACAGAAAAAAATCATGAAACCCACATCTGATCTCCAAAAACTCACTACTCCAAGATTACTTGCTTACTACAAAGCAAGAAGACGTGATTACTACCTTCTACTCAATAGCCATTGCTGTGACTGTTGCGGTGAATCTCTAACCTATCTCTATCCCAACAATCCAACCTACTCAAACTACAAACAAGAAGAACTTAACTATGAAAAATATCTAAACTCAATCAAATCTATCCTTGCATCTCGAGAACACATACACAAATGACTAAACATATCCAAATCATCCTCATCGCTCTACAAGCCCTTGATGACATTGCTGACCCAATCACAGCCCTCAAAAGAAACCTCAAACCCGGTGAATCCCTAAACGGCCCCACCGCTATCAACCTCAAAAACTCACCTGATCACCTTCGCAACATTGCAACAACCGCTATCAAACAAATCTCAAACATCATTGACAAAGAATAACCCATGGCTACAATCACATCATTCACTACTCAATGCAAAAACAAAGAAGCCGACTATATTATAGGCCCTCTCAAACGCTTCAACTGGACACACTTCAAATTCAAATACGGCTACAAACACTATATCATCCACCCAATCCAAAACGTCCCCGATAAACACTGGTGGACATGGAAAAACACTATGAACACAATTTGCTGCCGATCTTGCTGGGAAAAAGAACACACAACATCATCAACTACCACTGACACTGCTCTCATCAACCCCATCGGCATGCCCATGATAGTTTGCTCCGTTTGCGGTAACAAAAGATGCCCAAAAGCTACTAACCACATCAACCCCTGCACAAATAGCAATAAACCCGGCCAACCCGGAAGCATCTACAAATAACTTGTTTTATACTAACGTATAATAACCACTGCGCGGGCCCTCTGACGACAGACCTTTTTAAATAACGCGTGAATGTCACTGTGCGGGCCCTCTCAGAAACAACACACTACTCTTTTAACTAACGCACGATGGCCACAGTGCGGGCCCGCGAGCGAATTGTTAGTACGACGTTAACTTAGGTCTCGCTCGACCTTCACGCACCTTCCCGCTAATAACTCGGGTTTTTCGCACGGGCTAGTTACCGTCCATATATTAGGGCCCTGGGTCCGCTATCGGCCGTATTGACGCTTGTAAAGGACTGCACCGATGACATCAGTTTTGTGACATTTGTAAATTTGTGACATATGTGAAGGAAGAAATGGGATGATGACGGCCCCGTGACAACGCTTTTGTCACTTGTAAAGGACAATTATGAGGGCCGTCAAATATGACAAATGTAAATGTCGTCCGTGTCAGTAAAATAGAAATGATGACAGCTTTAGTGACATCATCTGAGATCAGAGACTGTTCGTCGGCGTGTCAGTAACAAATGTCACTAGCAGAGAGTAGTGATGTGAGGGATGACGGCCCCGTGACAAAGACTCTGATGTAGGCTATTTGGGAAGTCACCTATGGACTTGAAGACGCTCGCGTTGAGAGAGATAGAAGAGAGCGAGAGTGAAGACGGCCACATTTTGACGCAAGCAGAGGATGACAGTATGTGTGAGCGAGTGGTCGGCCCCGTGACAAAGACTCAGAAGTTATTTGTTACAGTGGTCACATTTCCAGCCGTCGGGAGTTTTGAAGATTTGGTTTGTGGGGGTGTTTTCGTGGATGACGATGAAGATGCCTTTGGTATGACAGTTGGGACATCTTTGGAGGTCAAGGTCTTCAGGAGTTAAGGGCATATAATTTCCGATTGTTCTGATTTGTGTTTGAGATTGCCTTTAGTCCATTTGATTTTGAATTTTGAGTAGAGGCCTATGGTTATGAGAATGTTATTGGGATCATAAATGCGAAAATTTGCATCAGTGTTCAAACCGAGATAGTTGATGAATGCTCTGGCACGTTCTTTACACGCATTGATTGATTGTTTAGTGCAGAGAATCGACCAGGTGTTGTGGTGGTATTCAAGAGTGAATTTTGTCGATTTTTTGATATTGTAGATTTCGACGGGAGTGCGGGATTTCCAGGGTGGGCATTTGTAGTTTGTGAATGTTTTGATGTAGTCGTCAAGAGATCCTGGGTAGTCAGATTTCCATTCAAAGAATGGTATGTTATGAGCCGTTGAGATTAGACCGTTATTGATATGGCCGATGTTATAGGTTGAGACTTTGATACAACCCAGTCGGAGATCAGGACATGTTTTGTCGGCAAGGTTGAGAAGACGGTCCATGGCGTGATCTTTTGTTTTGATGATTGCGTCGTAGTAGGAGTTTGCCAGAAAGGGAGCCGAGAGAGAGAATTCTCGGCGACCGAGTTCATCGTCAAGACAGTTGAGTGAGATGTGGTAGAAGAAAGTGACGATAGATTCAAAGTTGATTGCGTTCATGGGTGATTTCCAAGATGTATGTTTTTGATGTCTAAGAGGTCATGTTTTGTGATCCATGCACGTTTTGCGGTCCAGAGGCCGTAAGATTGGACGTATTTGATTTGGGAGAGATCATGAGCGTCAGAGCCAAGGGCAATTTTGATGTCAAGATGTTTGCATCTTTTGAGGATTTGTTCGTCGGCATCGAGTCTATTGGGTTGACAATTGAGTTCAATTGCGACATTGTATTGTTTGCAAGTTTGGAGGATAGTTTCAATGTCCATGTCGTGGGGCATACGTTCGTTGATAAGGCGACCGGTAATATGACCGATAATTGAGAGTTTGCCGGATTCGATAGCTTTTATATAGATGTTAGTGACGTTTTGTTTAGTGGCCGTGTGGATAGAGCCGATGACGATGTCAAGGTTGTTGAGGATGTGATCAGGGTAGTCAAGTGTGCCGTCGGATTTGATGTCGACTTCCGAGCCCGAGAGGATGTTGATTTGGGGGAATTTTTGTTTGCACCGATTGATTTCTTGTTGTTGTTCGAGCAGGCGGTCGATAGAGAGACCGTGAGCAATTTTGAGGGATTGGGAGTGATCGGTGATGGCAATTGTTTTGAGGCCGAGTGAGAGAGCGTGGACGACAATTGATTCGATAGAGTTTTTGCCGTCAGACCAGTTTGAGTGGATGTGAAAGTCAGAGATGATGTCTTCGTGTTTGAGAAGAATTGGAGTATGTGAGTGGCCATACGAGATGTTTGAGATATTGCCGGAAGGTGGGATAATATGGATTTTGTAGGTATCAAATTCTATGGTGCCTTCTCGATGTTCAGGTGGTATCCATTCGTACCCGAGTTTATTGTAAATGTCTTGTTCCGTGCCGTTATCGAGGCGGATGTTAGAGTCTTGTCGAAAGAGGCCGTATTGAGAGAGAGTGAGGCCTTTAGATTTGGCGATGATGCGAAGTTGTTTGTTGTGTTCGGCCGAGCCGGTAAGATGCATGATGCCTGATTCGTAGTTTTCAGGTGTGAAGATGTAGCAATCAACACGAACGCCGTTGATCCAGATTGAGGATTTTTTGTCACCTGAGTCGATGATTTTGTCAACAATG
>JAUSES010000009.1 GCA_030649835.1 bacterium | reverse complement strand
ACCCCGCAGGTCATACAAGGCTTCCTTCTTATAAGAAATTTGTCAAAATATACTTTAAAAACAACGATTTTTAAATTTTAAGTAAATTAGCCATTAAAAGCTGAGTTAAATCTTCCACACTAATTGTTGTAGAACCATTTTTTTGACACTTTCTCTTTTTTAGATTAATATGCGGTCTGTGTTGTTTAATTTTTACAAAGGGGTTCAAAAATGAGAAGAAGCCGAATTAGTAGTAATATAAAAAATCGTAGGCGAACATGGTTTGCTCTTGTGCGAAGTAAGTTATCCACAGGGAGGTCTTGCTCTCCTCAACGTTGATACGTTATAATGAGCGAGGAACTAAATTAGTTGGTTCCTCGACTCTAAAGCTCGGTCAGCATATTGACCATCTCAAAAAGAGAGTTCTAACAGACAACCAACATTGCACATTGCGCGATATACCGCGCCAACCAGATTGTTCTTTCAGCCTCATATAGGCACCCAAATTATTATTGCCATGGCGCTCAAGTAGCGACAGACAAAAACAAAAAAAGCCCCGTCATGCACGCGGGCTTTTTTAATTTTACTTTTGCTTTAGATTTTTTTTAGATTTGTCTCCCTATACACGTATAGTATATTATACGTGTATAGGGAGAGTTTCACAGACCTAGAATAAATCTCTCGATCGCAATGTCCATCGGCTCTCCCCCGCGATGTGCTTCGTGATAGGAAGTAACGAGTGCACGCGATAAATTTTGAATTTCATCAGCAGTATAGTTTTTTGCAAAGTCGCGAGATTTTTTTGCAACAAAGGGACTTATGCCGGCATCGTCTCCCTCTTTTGCACTTTTCATGAGTGCTATGTTTTTCACCGCCCAAAAAAGCGTTCCTGAAATCTCTTCCGCGGATAGCCCATTTGTGAGTGCCTCTTGGTACAGTACCCACAATTCTTTTTTGTTTCGCTTTCCTAAGGCATCTCCTAAGGAAAAAATATTAAAGTCTGGGCGATAGTCTACTTTTTTGAGAGCAAACTCTTCCACTTCGGCACTTGTAGCCTTTATGTCATCGCCAATTTTCTTATCAAGCTCCGGCTCAAAAACCAAAAAAATATTTTGTGAAAGACGAAGCTCATTTGCGTGCTCCAAGAGTGTCTCCTGTTCTGTTTTTTTATCAAAGACACAATCAAAAACAAAAAGTATTTTGTCACTAAAAAGCCCCTGTGAAGCAGCCGCGCCGTGGAGAAACTCTTTTGTTATCTCTCCTTCTATTACTGTTCTTTCTTCTCCACAATTTTTTAAAATCTCTCCCCGAAGCAGGCGAAATCGCGCACGTCCTTTCTCCCTATCTTTACCATAAATAACGTTGAGCATATTAGAGTCTTTTTAAAGTCTTATTCTCCCTTTTCCATAGATCCCCACCTTGGACCCTCTGCAACAGAAACAGTAATGGGCACGGGGAACTCCACTCCTTTTTCCATTGCCTCCTTCACCACACTACGCACGCGAGACACTGCATCTTCTTTTACTTCAAACAAAAGTTCGTCGTGTATCTGGAGGAGGAGATGCGCTTCGGAAAGTAGCTCTGCCTTTTCTAGACCATCGTGTGCGCGCTTCATCGCTATTTTAATAATGTCCGCTGCCGTCCCCTGTAGCGGTGCATTCATTGCCATACGCTCGGCGCTTGCACGAATAAAAGGAATAGCGGATTTGAGTCCTGAAAAAAAACGATGACGTCCAAAATACGTTGTGGTGAATCCATCTTTTTTTGCGCGCGATTTTACGTCTTCAAAATATTTTGCAATTTTGGGAAAGGTGAGAAAGTAGTTATCGTAAAACTCCTGCGCCTCGGCACGCGTGGAGTCAAGATTGTCCTTGAGGGCATTCACCCCCATACCGTACACAATACCAAAGTTGATCACCTTTGCGCGTCGGCGCATTTCTGAGGTTACATCCTTTTCAGAAACCTTAAAAACGCGCGCGGCGACGGATGTGTGCACATCCGCTCCTCTTCTAAAAACATCGAGAAGCACCTCATCTCCCGAGAGCGCCGCAAGCACACGCATTTCAATTTGTGAGTAGTCAAACGCAAGCAAGGTTGACCCCTTTGGTGCGACAAATGCATCGCGAATTGCCGCCCCCATTTCTCCCCTTACTGGTATATTTTGAAGGTTTGGATTAGTTGAGGACATTCTGCCCGTGGTCGTGCCCGCTTGGTTAAGAGTGGTATGTAGGCGCCCATCTTCCCCCACGAGCTCCGGTAAATTATCAATATACGTAGAAAGAAGTTTTTGGAGCTCTCGATATAAAAGAATGTCTGCAATGATTGGGTGCGCATCTTTGAGCTTCATGAGCTCAGACTCGCGGGTAGAGAGCGCGCCTCCTTCTGTTTTCTTAAGCCCTTTTGCAGTGAGTCCCATTTTATCAAAAAGAATTTCCCCGAGTTGCTTTGGTGAATTCATATTGAACTCCCCTCCAGCGTGTACATAAATACGCGCAGTAATGATGTGGAGCTCTGCATGATATTTTTTTGAAAGTTGAGCGAGATGTTTTTTGTCTACAATGATGCCATATTTCTGTGCTTCTTCAATAATAGGAATAAGGGGGAGCTCAATATCGCGGTACACGGCTTCTAGTCCTTGTTTTTTTATTTCCGACTCTGCCCACTCAAGTGCATCAGTAAAATTATTCTTTTTTGAATGATGCAGAAGATCCTCAAGCGATGGTGTGGTGAGCTCGGAATTGAGGAGCCAGAGAGCGATCTGCGCGCGCTTAAAAAGTGCGGGTTCTATTATTTCTTCTTCTTTTTTCTCTTCTTCTGCTTCTACTATGCGCTCAATCCCTAAAAGATCATGAAGTCTGTCACGAAGAGCACGAAAATCAAGGTCAGCAAAAAGCGCTTCAGCTTTGGGGATGTCAAAATCTTCCCGCCACGCTTTTTTTGGAAGAGAAAATTCCATCGGCGCGTCACGACGCACTGTCGCAAGTGTTTTTGAAAAAAGTGCTTCCTCCTCACCATCTTCAAGTAGCTTTATAATACGGGGGGTTAGCCCGGGAATACTAAAAGCCTCGGGCGACTTTTTTAACTTTTTATACATCTCCTCAATCGTGCCAAAAGCAGTGATGAGTATGGTCGCAGTTTTTTCTCCAATACCTTTGATACCAATGATGTTGTCCGATGGGTCTCCACGAAGCCCCTTGTAGTCAGGAAGGAGGAGTGGTTTGAAACCAAAACGCTCCACTACTTTTTCCTCGTCATACAAAATGGTGTCATTGATTCCTTTTTTCAATGTGTACACAAGCACGCGGTCATCATCTACAAGCTGGAGTGTGTCCATATCTCCAGATGCAATGATGACGCGCAAGTTTTTGTCTTTTTTTGTTTTTTCTACAATGGTCGCAAGGAGGTCGTCGGCTTCAAACCCTGCGAGCTCGTATGAAGGAATGCTGAGCGCGGAAAATACATCGCGCGCGCGTTTGATTTGGTGAATGAGGTCATCCTCGGTTTTTGCACGTCCCTGCTTGTACGCCTCGTATGCTTCATGACGAAACGTCGGCTGAGGCAAATCAAAACACCCCACAATGTAGTCGGGCTTTAAATCTTTGATTATTTTCATAATCATCGTGGAGAGGCCGTATAGCGCACCGGTGGGTTCCCCTTTGCTTGAAGTAAATTCTGGAAGCGCGTGATATGCACGGTGAAGGATAGCGTGCGCATCGAGGAGTATGAGTGTTTTTCTGGTGTCTGCTTTTGCCATTATTAGTAAGTTATATTGCGCACCCCTTCTCTCACATATTCAAAAGAAACTTTCATCATATCTTTTGGCATCGCATCCGCAACCTGCTCTGGCCACTCAATAAAAATGAGGTTGTGTTCATCCTCAAGCAGCGCGCTCCAGTCGAGCGCCGACATTTCTTTTCCTCCCTCCAAACGATACGCATCGATATGAATGAGTTTTGTAAAACGCTCTCCCTCAACAGTCCTCCGTGGAATAATGTAAATTTTTTCAAGTATAAAGGTGGGGCTTGTGATGACCTCCGAGATGCCTAAAATGCTTGCGACGCATTTTACAAATGCGGTTTTTCCAGAGCCAAGGTCGCCCGAAAGCCCCACTACTGTTGCCGTTTGTTTTGGGGCCTTCTCTACAAGCCCCTTCAAAAAACCCAGAGCAACAAGGCGTACTTCCTCAAGATTTTTTGTCTCCTGTTTCATTTACCTATCTTACCACCCTGTGTAAGGAAATCCGAACACAACTTTATATAACGATCTCGTAAAGCTCGTTTATTTTCTTAATGGTCTTAGGTCCAGCTTTCCCGTACCCCGTTGTCGCCGGTGTTCCATAGTTTATAATTCCATTTGCTTTTTGGAAACGTTTTACAGCATTCTCGGTGAGAGGCCCGTAATAGCCAGTTGCCAGCCCCTCTGGATATATTTCTTTGTGAGCTGCAAGTGTTTTTTGAAGAGCTTCAACCATAAGAGACCTAGTTTTTGGCTTAACTTGTTTTAAGGTAAATTTAAAATCTTTTGCGAGCAGATTAAGTGCTTCGCGTGTTTTCTCTCCTATCCCACCATATCCTACTGTTTTCGCATCACCAAGTTTTTGTCTTGTTTGAAACTTTCCAACAGCTTCTTTTGTTGCTGTGTCAAAATATCCTGTCACAGCTCCGCTTGGATATAGAGTAGGGTCCTCAGAAAGAAGAGCTTGCAGAAACATCACTTCTTTGTCTGATTTCCCAAAAGCGAGATCTTTTGTGAAAATGACGCTTATTCCTTTTTTGGAAAGAGTTTCTGTTTTTTGACTTTTGGTTAGATCATTAGCTGGCACCCCCCCAACTGTTTTTTCTATGGAATCAATTTCATTTGTCTTTCCACTAAACACAAAATTGGACACTCTGCCCAAACTAATGGCATTCTGAAGGTCACTCACAGAAGACAGTAGATCGCTCAAATAAATTTCAAAATAATTTCCACCATTATTTAGCCCATGCAATACGGATGCCTGCAGGTTTGGACCTTCCCCCAACGTTCCCATTTTAAAGGTTGCATCGCTTGTGGCTGACCACGTAGTTTGATATGCGAACGGCACTTGTGTCACATAGCTAAGATATTTTGACATACGAACACTTCCATCTGCCTTCAAGTCTGTTGCAAAGGGTGAAAACCCATTTGGTTCAATTGTGCGGGCATAATCTAGCACATCACGATAAAACTGCTCATCATTATCCCCAAGACAAATAAATCCGGTGGGGGTGGGAAGAAGCTTTACGGTATTGGGAAAGGAGTTATGGTAAACATCTATCATCTGCTTCCATGCACCTAAATATTTTGCCCGATCGTACACGATAGAATTAGTAGGGTAGTCAATATAGTACACACCCCCAACATTACGACACGCAACAAGTCCCATTTCTGGAGCAGGAGCTGCGATACTTATTGCCGTGAAGGCATCTTTATCGGATCGTGTGCTCATGTGTGTTCCAAAGTCTTTAATCATTGCACCATATTCATCAAGAAATGTGGCGTCCCATGGAATGGGGTCGCTTTTTGCAAGATTGGTTGAAGGATTGGTGTGAGAATAAAACTGTACTCCTTTTGTTGTAAGCCATGTTGGCAAGACTCCAAAAACAGGACCGAGCACATGCAGTGTCAATTGTTTTCCGTTTGCTTTTACGAGGGCAATGTTTGCATCTACGGTGCTCCAAGAAAAACTGCGGTAACTCGGTTCAATATCAGACCAATTGACTCGAAGTGCGAGTCCGTCGTTATTAGATCTTTGTATTATATTTGTATAGTCTGAAATTGTAGGATCACTAAGGACTGCTACGCGGGAAACTAAAGACGAAGAAAGTGTTCCCGTTCCTGCCTCGCCAAGACTATTTACCGATTCAACCTTGAAATAATATTTTGTCTGAGATGTTAGCCCAGTAAGAAGAAGGCTGTGATCTGTAGTCATGGTATTCGACGAAACAGACAAGGATGTTGTTGTTGCTGTAGTGCCATAATAAATTTTACTTGTAGAAGGGACATCTGTTGTCCATTTAAAAGTAGCTCCACTATTGTCCTGTGTGAGGGTTAGTCCTGTTATCATCGGGGCCGTGGATTTGGATATTGTCCCACTGCCACCCCCGGCAGACCCAGCGGGGGTCGTTGCGGATGATGCAGTAGAAAGTGCTGATGGGTTCCCTGCGACATCAACAGCACGTATGGTATAGGAATACGTAGTTGAAGGAGAGATCCCACTATTTATAAAGGACACCGCAGGAGAAGCAACTCCTGCGACAGAGGCTCCGTCGCGGTAAACAATGTAAGTTGCTACCCCTCCAGTATCTGTCGAGGCTGTCCATGAAAGACTGACTTGAGTTGAAGAAATTGCGGTCGCTTTTAGGTTTGTTGGTTGTGTTGGGGGGATGGTATCTCCAGATCCCCCTCCTCCCCCTCCCCCTGCACTCGTCGTCACACTGAGCGCCGTTGATTTCGGTGTGTTGTTTCCCGCAGCATCATATGCAGAGACTTCAAATGAGTACGTGGTGCTGGGAGTAAGACTTGGTGCAAGATATGTCGTACCGGTTCCTGTGGTAACGGCGAGGATGGCTCCATCTTTCCAAATCTTGTAGCCTGCGATACCCACATTGTCTGTTGATGCAGTCCAGGAGAGCGCTGCTTGAGTTGAGGTTACGCTGGTCGTGGTGAGTCCGGTCGGGGTGGAGGGCGGAATAGTGTCAGCCACTTGCGCAAAACTCACTCCAGAAAATCCCCATAAAAAAAGCGTGGCGAGAGCTGTTTTAAATACTATTTTTTTAATTAAAATTTCTTTCATTTTTTATTTAGCAATAGCTGATAAAGTTTACTATTAAATAATACCAGTTCTGAGCAACAAAAGAAAAGAGCGACAAGGCGCACTTCCTCAAGATTTTTTGTCTCCTACTTCATTTGCCTATCTTACCATTTTGGGGCGAATACATAAAAAAGCCCAGCCGGTTTAAACCGGCTGGGCTTTTTTATGTATTCGCCCCATATTTTTTTAGTGTCTTCGATCGCCTGAAAATCTCCCGTACAAGTGGTTACCCAAGAGAACAAGGACGAGGATAAGGATCAAGAGAAGGAGCCACTCAAAAAGTGTTGTAGGTACAAAATCCCCCGCGCCAAGAACACTTGCCCCAAGCATGTTCTGCATCACTTCAGTACGATGCATCACATACGCTACTGCGTCTCCTTGAACTCCATTTGTTCCCGTATATACCATGTTTGCAATTACCACGAGGGTTTCGCCCGACTTTACAACGCGGCCGCTGGTTGCAAAAATAAATGTTTCGCCTTCCTCCTTTGAATCAAGTGTTTTCAAATCAACAACAACAGAGTTGTCTATTCTTGAAAAAGCACCTCTTGTTGCACTATCTATCGTCATTGATGCAGGAAAAGTGACCTGTAGAACTACATTCTTTAGTGACTGTGTGCTCTCGTTCTTCCACTTCACGTGGTAGGTGCGTTTTTCACCCTGGCCAATCATTTCCGCACCCCCCTCTATTGAAAGAGTGACGAGTGACTCAGCAGAGCTTCCACGCGTAATCACCGTAGTAATAGGGCGCTGCACGATAACTGTTCTTGTGGGTGGTGCAACATAAGTATTCTCTTCTGAAACAAACGAGTTCACGGTTCCATACGAAGTCCCCGAAGAATTCTGCGCAACAATACGATAGTAGTATGTCTGTCCATTGACCAAACCAGTGAGAAAATCTGAGTGTTTTACCACAGGAAGTGCCCCCACGTTCACCACTTGTGTTTTGTACCCCAAACTTCCTGTTGTTCCCCATTCATACCACGCACTCGATGCTTGGCTATTTGTTGTCGCGACAAGACCATTTAGTTTTGCAGTATTTCCGGTAAGCTCTGTTGCAAGAAGTGTCGTCGCGGTTGGAGCCACACCGTAGTATATTGGGAGTGGAACATACATCTGCCCTGTCGTAGTAAAGGAAAGTGTGCTTCCGTATACCAAACCATTTGTCCCTTGCGCGACTGCACGGAAATAATAGGTAGTGTTACTGTTCAAACCACTAAGTTGAGTGTTAAAACTCGCTCCACTTGTCCCGTAGTTATAGGCTGATGAAGTTGTGTTTCCTAAAGAGTAGCTGGTTCCCCACTCAAACCATGTATTTATGTTTGAGTATCCAGAATATACATACCCATTCAACATTGCCGTGTTCTGCAAAATAGACGTTGCGGCGTTTGTGGTTACATACGGCTGAGTATAGTTATAACTCTGTCCTGTTGTAGTAAATGAAAGCGTGTTTCCATATACGGTGCCGTACGAATTTTGTGCCACTGCGCGGAAATAGTACGTTGTGTTCGTGTTCAGCCCACTAATTTGATTGTTAAAACTTGTCCCACTTGTTCCGTAGTTTAAAACAGAAGTTGTGTTGTTCAAGCTTCCATAGCTTGTTCCCCACTCAAACCATGTATTTGCATTTGACCCATTTGGTGTTACATAGCCGTTTAGTGTTGCCATGTTTTGAGACACCGAGCTTGCACTGTTTGTCGTTACTGAAGGCTGACTTCCTGTTTGTGACGGTGGATTTGAGCAAGAAGCCGTCGTAAAAGAGCGAACGCTTCCGTTCGTTGTGCCATAATTATTTGAAAACACCGCGCGATAATAATACGTAGTACTTGGGCTCAAATTAGAAAGCAGCTCGCTAAAACTTTGTGGACTATTAAATATCTGTGAATTTGTTCTTGCCCCTACACCAGAACTCACAGACCCAGAACTTGTGCTCCACTCAAACCAAACAGTCGTAGTCGCCCCTCCTGTGCTGGTAAGGTTTCCGTGCACCGTGGCACTTCTACAAGTGCCAATGGTTGTGCTTGATGAATCTCCTCCCCCCGATGAACCACAGGTAGATGTGGCAAAGGAGCGAGTTGTTCCATTTGTGGACCCATTCACATTAGAAAATACCGCACGATAGTAGTACGTTGTGTTTTGGTTTAGTCCTGAAATATTCTGACTAAAGCTCTGGGGTGAATTAAATGTTTGTGTTGCGGTCTTAGTACCACTCCCTGCATCGACAGTAGCAGCACTTGTCGCCCATTCAAACCACACTGTTGTAGTGGCGCCTCCGGTGCTCGTGAGTGTCCCTTGAAGTGTTGCGCTATTACATGTTGCTGTTGTGGTTTGTGCTGAGGCAATGCCTGTCCCACCAAATACCCACGCTACAACAACTAAACTAGCAACAAATAATTTAATTTTTTTATTCATAATTATTATACGATTAAAGTGACTGTTATTCTTGTCTACTTTTTAAAACCATGACGCTCGTCTTGTAGTCCCGTTGTCTAATAATTTTCGTAGTGAAATTCTTGATTTTTCGTGCGTGACGTAGTCTGAAATTGTAAGGAATATGAAAATATTTCGAACGATTTCAGACAAGTCTTAGCAGAAAATCAAGGATTGTAATAGAAAAGTTATTTGATAACGAACTACGAGTTCATGACTTTAAAAAATGCGGAAGGTGGAGTGTTTGCTCCTACTGCTCCTTCCGCGATATTACATTAGTCTCCTGACGGTGTTCCTCCACCCGTTGTTCCTCCGGTGTCACCTTGGGGTGGTGTTCCGCCGTTGCCTGATCCTCCAGTATTACCTTGAGGAGCAGTAGGAGCTGGTGAACTACTCCCTTTATCGCGGGTCAGTGAGTAAATTAACCCCGCAACTACGACCCCAATCGCTATCCTTCCTGCAACACACCACCCATCACAGATACCTTCTACTTTAGCCCGCTCACGAGGGCGGTAAGAATCCACAGGGCGATAGTCAGGAAAAACTACATTAACTACATTGTTGGGTCCCGAAACATTAATATTCCCGGTTCCTCCTTGAATCAATATCCGTGCATCGGGGGTCTCCTCATTTTCTGTCCCTTCCAGCACTTCAAATTCAAAAGGGGTGAGTATGGGGTTCCCGCATGCATAAATCCATGGGTATTGTTTTAACTTTCGTCGGACAGTAAAAACATTGTCCGTACTTAGTATTGCAAGTTTAGGATACTCTTTTTCAGTTTCAAAACCATCCCGCACCACAATTATTGTCCCATCCTCAAGCTCACATGTGCTCGATAAATGGTTGTCCCCATCCATACTTTGTACAAGAATTGGCCCTTCCCCCACAGGTATAGAAATGCGGTATTTACGCTCATCATTTTCCGTTTGCCTCCCCTTTTCCCATGGATTTGCTCCAATATTACACACCGGGGCCGCTAGTGTGTTCCCACAAAAGCAAATCATTACTACCCATATAAAGAACTTCATTGCTAACTCCCTTCCTTCTGAATTTTAAATTTTGGGACAAGTATATGCACCAATTTGAATTTAACCCAGTACATTGACTATATCACAACGAACAAAAAAGTCAACCCTTCCGACAATTTCTGGTTTTTTCTGGGCTGTCGTCCGTTCGCTTTATAAGACGTTTATCTGTTGGTGTAATTACTGATTTTTAAATAGATCAATTCGCTTTTTAAAAACATGACTCAGTTTCGGTGTTCATGACTTTAAAAAACGCAGAAAGGGATTAGTTGCTTCCTCTTTCCGCGAGCATTCCTCTTCGCGCTACTATTCCCCTTCAGGCAGCCCATTTGTAGTGGGCCCCGTTTCTCCCACTGCAACCTCTCCTCCTATGCTTGTATCCTCGGTTCCTCCAGCTGGTGGGTCTTTTGGTAGTGAAATAGATACCCGTGTGAAAAATAGTGGATGAGAATATGTCGGATGGTTATAATTATGTCGATACTCCGTTCTCCCACAGCCATAACAGTCTCCCGTGTCCCGAAATCGATTTCTTCTCCACTGCTCTTGCCCGGGAACCTGTAGAAGCAACCATTGTTGTTGCGGTTGTTTTGGTTTCTTTTTTAGGGTCTCCGCACTTTTCTTTCCAAAATTAGGATCAACCCCGTCGAGCAACCCACTTGTTTCCTCTACCAATCTTTCTGCTCGAATAGTGGGTATTTGTTCCTCTCCTAGTCTTTCTCCTCGGATAGTGGGTATTGGTTCCTTTTTTGGCACAAGTCTTATTTTTTGCTTGGGCTTTTTTTTGCAAAGCCCACACTCGCGAGCGATAACAGCCGCCGAAGCAGCAACCGCGCTCACCGCACCAAGATTCTGCTGAACCTGCACTATTTCTCCTTCGTGTTTTTTTTGCCCTTCCTCGAGCTTTTTGATTCTCCCCTCGTAGACGGTTGTCCACTTCTCTGTTCTTTGCCCTCGTTCATTAATATCCTTTAAAAAGGAGTAAAGAAACCAAGTCAAAACTATGATAACCAAGCCCAAAACAAGATACAAAACCTTACCTCTCCACTGCTGTTCTTTTTTCAAGGCACATCTCCTTTTGTTAATGTTAAACGCTTCCCTAAGTGGTTTTCCACCTATTTCTTTAATTATATCATAGTGAACAAAAAAGTCAACCCATCTCCGCGAAGCGGGAGAAGGGTGCTTTTCTTGTATTTATGACGCTCTTGTGGTTAAAAAATTACTGTAACTTATCCTCATTCATTATTTGATCACGCAAGATTTGTTTCTCTTCTTCCTCGCGCTTTTTTCTGCGTTTTTCTGGAGCTTCATAAATCATTTGCGCCATGATAGCTACAACAAGAAGTGCGACAAGGAGCGCAATCCATCCCACGAGAGTGCTTGGGAATACTCCGTCTCCGACTCCAATCACTGCCGCAGAGTTTCCATTGGTAAACCCTTCTTTGGTTTCTGTTGGTGCTACCGCCACTTTTTTTACTGCAGGTTTTTGAGTTGTCGCTTGCGCTACTTTTGGTGCAGGTGTTTGTTTTCCTGATCCATTGTTCGCTCCACTAGAAGAACCCGATTGATACGAGGTCGCTGTTGGCACCGAGGATACCCCTGTCTCTGTTGTGAAGGATCCTCCTTGCGAATATGCAGTCATACCTCCTTCTGTCGCTACCGCGCGGTAGTAGTATGTTGTCCCGGGAGAGAGGTTTTGAAGTTGCCATTGAAAAAACCCATTCTCGTAAACACTTCTCATCCCCACCACAAGCGGTGTTCCTTGAAAACTTCCTCCCGTTATCTCAAACCATACGACAGAGTTTTTGTTCTGATTTGAAACATACGAAACAAGGTTTTCGCTTGTATCGCGAATTTGAGTTACCGAAACAGGAGTTAGGGTAGGCGCCGCAAAGGCTGTATTTACAAGCGCAAAAAACGCAATCCCTAAAACCATCCCTGCACGAATTGTTTGTATAGTAATATTATTTATCATTTGGTAATTGTAGCACATAGCATATAAAAAGTCAAGTAATAAAAAAGACGCCCGTGTGTTTCAACGAGCGCCTATTGTATGTGCTGCTATCTTTATTTTCTTGGAGTTTTTAGCTCCTTCGCAAGTGCTGAAAATTCCGTTGCAAGCATTCCTGGTTCCTTGAGACAATCGGGGTTTTTCCCCTGTGTTCTCCATTTCGCCTCGCACCATATCTGCTTTTCGGCGAGAATGGCGGAGAGTTCCCGTAAGCACACACTGTCCATCCCTCGATTCCCCGTTTGGCATTCCTTTGGTACCGCTCTAGGCTCCAAATAGTTTTGTGCATTCAACCGCGGGGTTTCTTCTGCGGGTTCCTCAGTTTCTTCGCCCGGCACATTGACGAGCATGGTCCCTCCGGTGTTGCCATGGCCTGCTTGCTTAACCGCAAGGACGACCTCTGGTGGGCATACCTCCTGCATCCCGTGATGTGTTTTCATTTTCCCGAAACGTAAAACCGCTGCTCCATTATTGTCGCACCACCCGATATTGTTGTTTGGACCATCGTACCCGTCATAACCTAGGTCTACCCCGCAACAAACACCTCTGCCGCCTTGGGAATATCCACTGTAATTTTGTACTGGTACAAATATAACTTGTTGATTGTTTTTCGGTGGCATAGGGCTTGCTAATTCAAGACCTAACCATGCGCCGAGAGCTCCTGCAACATTTGCCCAAAGTGGGCTTGCTCCGGTTGCCTTCGAAAGCTGGTGAAGCCCTACTCCTCCTATTCCAGCTCCGAAAATCTTTTTTGCAGTAGTATGATGAGGGTTCTCCTCTTCTACTTCTACTTTTTGTGGAGACTTGTTACTAGCACAACCCGCAAGCAAGATGCTCACAACTACTACTGACATAAATTTCTTCATGATTCTTCTCCTTTAAAATAAACAGTTGTCAAAGATTTTGCGGTTTCGTCATCAAGACGAACCACTTAGTGCCATTATACCAAATCTGTAGGTTTTGTCAACCCCCACACCTACTTTTTCAATCAACAACCCTGTGGCAGAGACCACAGGGTATGACCCGGGCCCATGACACCGTTTTGTTCGTAGTAATAGTTTACCATAGTGTGGGGGGCTTTTCATCATGTTTCCCCTGATTTTTGACGTATCTCTCTACGATAGAC
>JAUSES010000008.1 GCA_030649835.1 bacterium | reverse complement strand
AAACACGATGTGGTAGTGAGTTTCGTACGCACAGTGGTAACCTTTTTGAAGAGTCATGGGCACAGTATACATCAGAAAACCGAGGGTTTTCTGACTTTCCTACAAGGACCCTGCGGCAGAGACCGCAGGGAAACGAGTTATAACATTGTGGGCAGTGCATGCAAATCACAAACCTAGACCAAAAATAGGGGGATTTTGGCGAAGCCAAAATCCCCCTATTTTTTTCAAGCTACCCTCTTTTCACGAAATTACATTTTGTCGGGAGCAGAAATACCCAAAACCCAAAGACCGTCTTTCAGCACTGTTTTGACACGCTTCACTACTGCCAAATAGTGCTCTGAATTCTCTTTATTCTCAGTTATGATTTGATTTACTGCATAAAACCCGTTAAATAGCTGTGCCACTTCAAAAAGATACGTCACGAGTTTTTGTGGTGCAAGATTTTCTGTCGCCTCTTTCAAAATGAGTTCATAGTGGAGAAGCGCCCGTTCAAGGTCTCCTGCGGGAATATTCCCGAATTTAACCTCATAACCTTTTTCTTTTCCTTTTTCCAAAAGCGACGCCGTGCGTGCGTGGGTGTAGAGTAGATACGGTCCAGAGTCCCCTTCAAACGAAAGCGACGAGTCGGGGTCAAAATTTATATTCATACCAGGCTTTGCGCGAAGCACCGCGATGCGAAGTGCCGAGAGCGCAATCTCGCGTTCAAGTTTCTTTTTTTCATCACTACTCAAATGTGCCGTCTTCTCCCCTGCTCGTTCACGCACCTCTTCTTCCACCACAGAGATGACATCGAGCGCAAGCGGTACTCCACCAAGTCTGCTCGACATTTTTTGCCCTTTAAAAAGCATTCTTCCGTGTGGTACGTGCACACTTTTTTCTACACGCGCTCCCCACTCACCGCCGAGCTTTGCCCCCGCATCGAGCACTACTTTGAAATGCGAAGTCTGTTCGCTGTCAGTAATGAAATATGAAAGGTCAGGATTAAATTTTGAAAATTTGAGATCGATGAGTCCCAAATCTTTTGCCTCATACGTCGGGTACCCTTCGCTATTTATAAATACTGCGGTATGTAAATCTTTTCTCTCTTCGTCGGGAACATACACGATTGCACCCTCGCTTTTTGTAAATACTTTTCCTTCTCCTGTATTGGCGAGCACAATCTCCTGCCCTCTTTCTCCCGCCTCGGACTCGTATATCGTTTCCTGAATAGCAGACCCGAGTTCGGAAATTATTTTTATAAAATATGCGGTGTTAATTTCTTTTGCGCGTTCAAAAAGTTCGCGTGTTTCAGACTGATGTTTTTTGTCATAAATAATACGCGCGATCTCTTTTGCTTTTTCAATCTCGTCTGGATGCTCATCAAAATATGCCACACCTCTTCGATATGCTTCGCCAAATGCAATTATTTTTTCATCATCAGAAAGCGCGAGCACATCCTTTCCCTCTTTTTTATCTTCAAGAAGTACGAAGACTGCTTTTGCAATACCCAAAGAAACATCAGACGGAAATGAAATAGTTGTTGTGCTCCCTCCCCCTATTTTCGTTGCACGCGTAACAAACTCACCAATAATATTGTTCATCAAATGCCCAATATGAAACGGTTTGAAAAGGTTTGGCGAGGAGTGTTCCACAAGAATCTTCTTGTCAGTGTATTTCGTAATGTGGGTAGTCTCTTCCTTTGCATTCTCGCTCTGTATCGCCTCATTAGCGAGGAAGAAATTTGTGAACCCTGCGCCTGCGATTTCTATTTTTTCAATGTAATCTGCCGGGGTTTCAAGTATTTTCTCCACAAGCTTCCCCGCGAGCTCGCGGGGAGATGCACCTGTTTTTTTCCCGTACACCAAGGCTACGTTGGTAGAATAATCCCCATGTGTCGAGTCTCCGGGTCGCTCGATAGTTACATCATTTGCCTCAATCCCAATTACCCCAAGAACTTCCTGTACAAGTATTTCTATCTTTTCTTTCATCCCGTTAGAGACAGGAAACGCTTGAGTCTACTTTTTAGATAGCGCTTACCCATTCCCGATTTTAAGTATAATTCTCTCGACCGAGCATCTTGTTCAACAAGACACGCTTCATAATACATAATCTTCCATACTCCCTGACCTTTTGTCCACGTTGACCTCCCTTGGTTATGCTCTCTCAAGCGTTTCCGTAGGTCTCCTGTACTTCCAGTGTACCATGTACCTTTGTCGTTCTGAATTACATATGTGTAGAACATAACTGAGCCCGCCCGCCATCACTTGAGCTCAACTTTGTGTTCTGGCGAAAGTGGGCAGGGGGCCTCTAACGGGATTCATTAAAATGAGCATACCACGCCTCGCCAAAACTAAAAAATCAAAAAAACTAAAGTTCCCTTCTCTCCTATACACGTATAATATACTATAGGCCAAATACGTGTATAGGGGATGGGGTGAGACGAAGGGAACCATTTAACTAACCTTAAAAACTTTGTTCAGCTGTTCAGATCTCTCAATCTCACTCGCTACAACTATGCGAATGTACTCACGCACATTAAAACACTCTCCTACAAAGTCTATCTCCTTCTCACAAGGAAAGGGTGTAACAAATACGGATTTTTGATATTGTATACATCCAAGTTTTTTGAGCGCAAAATTTATTCCTCGTCTGGCTTGTCTCTTTTCTTCTGGAACATCAAACATGACGAGCCTCCATTTTTTGTCCCACTTCTTTTGTGAGATTATTTGCATTTGCGCTATTGCGTAACGCATCGCCTTCTCCCTCCCCGATTCAGTCAACATAAATACTCCGCCCTTGCCGTCCTTCCGTTTAATAAACCCTGCCTTCTCGAGGCGTGTCACTGAGTTTTTGATCCTTGCACGCTCTCGTGCATTTTTCGGATCAAAATATTTAAAAATTTGTACAGCATTTGGTGCGGCTATAGCAAAGGAAATAAATCCGACTAGAAGGAGGGTTCTTAAAACAATTTCTACTATTTCGCCTTTCTCGTATTTTTTCATAATATTACTTTTTTCATACTAGTACCTATACACGTATAATATACTATAGTATATTATACGTGTATAGGTACAGTAAAATGTAGCCAAAGCGAGGCGAATTTGCGGGACCGCCCTCTTTTCTTCAAAAAAACTTTACTTTCGTAAAACTTTATCGATTTGGCGCGCGATTTTTATAAAATCTTTTTCTTTTTTCCCACGCGTGGTTTCTGCGGCACTACCGAGGCGAATCCCCGATGGGTCCATAGGTGGGCGCGTATCAAAGGGAATCGCATTTTTGTTTACAATGATGCCGATTTTTTCTAGTCTATCGCTTGCCTCTCCTCCGCCAATACCTTTCCCTCCCATCCACACGTCCACGAGCATGAGGTGGCTGTCCGTACCGCCAGAAATAATTCTCCAGCCAAGTTTTGAAAGCTCGCCAGCGAGAGCAGTGGCATTCTTTTTTACTTGCTTTGCGTATTTTTTAAAACTTCCCGCTTGCGCTTCTTTGAGCGCGACGGCAATGGCTGCGGTTTGATTGATGTGTGGCCCACCCTGAAGGCCTGGAAATACTGCTTTGTCTATCTTTTTATCAAGCTCTCTCTCATCCTTCTTTACAAAAATGAGCGCGCCCCGTGGGCCACGAAGTGTCTTGTGTGTCGTGGTCGTAACGATGTCGGCATAGGGAAACGGTGATGGATATTCCTCGCCTGCAATGAGCCCCGCAATGTGTGACATATCTACCATAAGATACGCGCCAGCACTGTCGGCAATAGCGCGAAACTTTTTCCAATCAACAGTTCGTGGATATGCGGTGAAGCCCGCGATAATCATTTTTGGTTTTTCACGAAGCGCAATCTCAGAAAGACTTTTGTAGTCAAGCATCTCAGTTTTTGGCGAAAGACCATACGGAACTTGTGTCCAAAACTTTCCCGTAGCAGAAACTTTGTGTCCGTGTGTGAGATGCCCGCCGTGCGCGAGTGACATCCCCATTACTTTGTCTCCAGGAGAAAGTAGGGAGACATATACCGCTAGGTTTGCCGGAGAGCCCGAGAGCGCCTGCGTATTTACGTGCCATTTGTCAGACGTTAATTTGAAAAGCTTGAGCGCGCGGGCAATGGCGAGATTTTCCACCTTATCGACAATACTGTTTCCTCCGTAGTAGCGCTTGCAAGGATACCCTTCAGCATATTTGTTAGTAAACTCAGATCCAAGCGCTTCGAGTACATCCTTTGAAACGTAGTTTTCTGACGCAATAAGATTCACAACTTTTTTCTGTCGTGCTTTCTCATCCTTAATAAATTTTGCGATTTGTGTGTCTTTCATCCCGTTAGAGGTAGGAAATTACTGAAAATTTCCGTGGATAATTAATGATTAGTAAAACTTCGACACATCCCCCGACAGAACCCACAATTTAAATAACATAACTATGTCCCACCCGCCATCACTTGAGCACAACTTTTTGCTGTGTTCTGGCGAAAGTGGGCGGGGACCTCTAACGGGATTCATTCTTTTATTTGTTTACTATAACATATTTTATTTTTCGCACACTATACACGTATTCGGCCTATAGTATATTATACGTGTATAGTGGGGGCTAGGCTTGGGCACGCTCAAAAACTGCAAAACGCATTGCGTGGAGGTTTTTTTCATCAGCTTTACGTGTTTCATTTTTAATCTCGCGCCACTCTGTGAAGTCTACTTCGGGGAAAAATATATTCCCTTCAAATTCCTCTTCTACAAAGGTAACATACAGTCTGTCCACAAAAGGAAGTGCCTCCTTATACACCTGTGCTCCACCAATGACAAAAATTTCATCACTATCACCTGCGATAATTCGCGCCTCTTCAAAAGAATGCGCGACCAGAATCCCCTCGTGTGAATAGCTCCCTCTTGTGAGCACAATATTTTTCCTCCCCGGAAGGGGTCGCCCGATAGACTCAAATGTAGTACGCCCCATGATGATGGGCTTCCCCATTGTCGTCTCTTTAAAATACGCAAAGTCCGCCGGCAAATGCCACGGTATTTTTTTACTATCGCCTATAAGGCGATTTTTATCCATTGCAACGATGAGCGAGAGCATTTTATTTTTTAGTGAACTTAAATTTTTTCTGGACCAAACCAAATACTTGCTCATGAACTTGTTCTGGAAACATACACACATTTCCTTTGCAACACTCAACCTTTTCCCATCCTCTATTTTGTTTATACAAATCTAACGCCGCATTGCGTGAATTTTCAAGATACCGAAGGTTTTCTTCTGCAACATCTTTTCTCCCTTTTAGATATGCTTTCTTTCTCTGAGCAACTTTGCTCTTGAGCCACTCCTTGCTGACTTCAAATGGAACATCGAGGTAAATAACCATATCAGGACGAGGCAACTTAAACACCGAATACTCCATCGTATCCAGCCATTTCAAAAATTCTTTCCTTTCTTTTGTATCGCTAATTTTTCCTCCTTGATGGATTTGGTTTGCGCTCACATACCTATCTGCAATAACCACGTATCCAGCATCGAGCCATTTGCGAATTTTTGAACTTGTCTCAAATCGATCCCCCGCATAAAGAACTGAGGCAACGCGTGGGTCAACAGCAGTAAAATCTCCATATTTACCTGACAAATATTCTCCAATAAGAGCTCCGAAAAAATTATCCTGATACCGCGGAAAATCAATCGTTTGTACTTTTATTTTTTCTTTTTTCAATCTCTTTGCGAGGAGCGCAACCTGCGTTGCTTTGCCAGATCCATCAATCCCATCTATCACAATCAATTTTCCTTTTTTCATATTTATATATTAATGATTACATCCCGGTACTTCCAAATCCACCATGCCCGCGCACAGTATCTGAGAGCTCTGAAACTTCTTTTATTTCCGCATGCTCAACTTTTTGAATGACAACTTGAGCAACTTTGTGCCCTGCTTCAATGGTGTAATTGCTTTCTCCAAGATTTACTAATCCTATTTTTATTTCCCCGCGGTACCCTGCATCCATAACTCCCCCTAATATTTTAAGTCCATGAGTGTTTGAAAGTCCACTCTTGTCCCAAACAAACCCTGCATATCCATCAAGAATTTCCATCGCAATTCCTGTACCAATAAGCACTCGCCCGCCACTTGGAATGGTTACCTTTTCAACCGAGCATAGATCAAACCCTGCATCGTCTGCATGTGCATACGTGGGTATTTTTGCTTTCGGATGAAGTTTTTTTATCTTTAGTTCCATTTATTTAAAGTGTTTTGCGAGTTTGGGGCCGCGCTGAACAGCATAATTGGATCCTACTCGCGCATCATAGTGAGTTTTTGGCAATTCGCTCATTCTTTCAAATTTTATTCGCGCAATCGGATGCTTATTTGAAACTACCATGTCTTCAAAAGGTCGGACCTCGAGAGTGAATGGTCTACCTTTGCCTTCTCCTTTTTGCCCATACCCCCAACCTGGGTCTAGGAAACCAGCATAATGAGAGCGAAACTCTCCACATCGTTCGTCCATAGGTGCCATTTCTGACGCAAATTCAGGCGGGATACTCACCGCCTCTCTTGTAGAAAGAATATAAAATCCACCTCGCTTTAAAAGTGCGAAACCGTTGTCTACTTTAATCGGTTGAAAGAACTCGTGATGATCGTATGATTTTTTCCCTTTTCCAAAATCAAGAACATTTTTCCTTCCAATATATTCGTAACCCGGAATTTCACTCTCCAGATCCAATGTTAAAATAATTGATCCATCGTTATCGGTAACCAAAATTTCTGAAGTGGGGATCGGCTTTCCTTTTGGTGTAAAAAGAAGTTGATATTTTTTAAGTGCCTCCTGAAGGTCCTTTTCCTTAAAACGAGTGTCTTTATTAAATAAACGAAGCTGACTGACTGGTTCTCCGGGGGGTAAAATAATAGGATACGAGCGTGGAACAATTATCACCCACAGGTCACCACGAAATCCTTTTGGCGTGATAGAGTCGTATCGAGGGACCCCGTCTGCAACTACGCGTACATGAAGGTCGTGTCGTCCTGTTGAGGACTTTGGATTGCAGTATCCGTAAACATCAGCGGGAAGATGGATCGATTCGTTGAGCTTTGCAAGGTACACCACATCACACTCAAGGGGAGCACCGAGTCCGTGTGAACGAGCATCAAGGCGGGGCAAAATTTCGGCAATTGATTCTCCCTGTCGTGGCTGAAAAACTCCGTTGATACGATAAATTTCATGAGAAACAGTGAGGTCAAGAGATGCAGGGCCGACGTGGCGCTCCTGTGCGCCATGAATTACACCGCTTTTTATAAACTTCAAAAGTTGTGTGTCGGGAAGTGCCCCAAAATGCTTTGCCATAGTAGAAACAGTAAACCACTCTTGTGAGGAAAAAACAAATTTGACGACCAGTCGAATATTACATACTATACGGAAACAGAGATGAAACAATACCACAACCTACTGAACCACATAATGGAAAACGGCGCGACTAAAACAGATCGCACCGGCACGGGCACAAAAAGTGTGTTCGGGTATCAAATGCGTTTTGATTTACAAAAAGGGCTTCCTTTGGTAACGACCAAAAAAATCCCAGTACGTCTCATCATTACTGAGCTTTTGTGGTTTCTTGCGGGCGATACGAACATCAAGTACCTCGTTGATGCTGATAACCACATATGGGACGAGTGGCCATACAAAGCATACCTCAAAAAATTGGGGTTGCCTGTTCCGTCAACAAGCTCGGAAGAATGGAAAACAGGGAAAGATGAATTTATTGCTAAGATAAAAAGTGATGCTGAGTTTGCAAAGGAGCACGGCGAGCTTGGACCTGTGTATGGCTACCAGTGGCGTTCGTGGCCTACACCAAATGGCGGACATGTTGACCAGATTGCGCAAGTCATTGAGCAGATCAAAAAAAGTCCTGACTCTAGGCGCATGATTGTTTCTGCATGGAATGTTGCTGAGATTGAAGAGATGGCAAAATCTGGACTTCCTCCTTGCCACTGCTTGTTTCAGTTTTATGTAGCAGACGGCAAACTTTCTTGCCAGCTCTATCAGCGAAGTTGTGATACGTTTCTTGGTGTGCCTTTTAACATCGCATCATATGCACTCCTCACCATGATGGTAGCGCAGGTATGTGGCCTTGAGGCTGGTGAGTTTGTATGGGTGGGTGGAGATACACATCTTTACAACAACCACTTTGAGCAAGTAACGGAGCAACTTTCTCGCGAACCGCGCGCACTGCCAACAATGCGTATCAATCCAGATGTGAAAGATATTTTCAGTTTCAAACCTGAAGATTTTACACTCGAGGGGTACGATCCGCATCCTGCAATCAAAGCACCTATTGCGGTTTAAAAAGTGTAACAAATCAAAATGCCGATGGTCGCTTACGACCATCGGCATTTTTCATTTTTAAATTTAACTTACTTCACCTCGATTCCTTACAGGAACAGTACACCTTTTGGATTTTTTTTTCGCGATTACGCTCAATAAAATCTCAAAAGGTCGATTGACGTTACACTACTTCACGTCAATCCCTGCCGAGCGTGCCGTGCCGGCGATGATTTTCATTGCGGATTCTACGTCGTTTGCGGAAAGGTCAGGCATTTTCTTTTCTGCAATCTCGCGAAGCTGTGCTTTCGTGATTGAACCTACTTTGCTTGCACCCGGCTTCTTTGAGCCGTTGGGAAGTCCTGAGGCTTTAATAATAAGTCCTGATGCAGGAGGAGTCTTCATTACGAAACTAAAAGTGCGGTCCTCGTATACGGTAATAACTACCGGAACCATGTCCCCCATTTTGTCACGTGTGGCATCGTTGAATTTTGTGACGAATTCACCAATGTTTACTCCAGCTTGACCGAGGGCGGGCCCCAAAGGAGGTGCCGGCGTTGCTTTGCCTGCGGGAATGACTACTTTTACTTTTTTTGTTATTTTTTTGGCCATGGTGTTAATTTTAACGAGTTGAGCAGGTTGTTCCTCCTCTCTTACGTTATGGTAACTTACTACAATTTATTGTTATTTGCAAGTCGTTGGACTAGGGGGCGAACGAGATTAAAATCACCACCCAGCACTTATTTTACGAGACGCTTGTTACAAAAAACGCGTACGCGTTTTTTCTCGTTGACACACACTTTATGATACATAACCACATACGTGTATTTATTTTGTAAAATAAGTGCTGGATTAGAAAAATATAGTCGCAATGCTCCTTATTTTCTACATCTTCCTAATCTGGAGAAAATCGAGCTCAACAGGCGTCTCGCGACCAAACATTGAGACAAGCACCTTTGCGCGACCACGCTCACTGTCCACCTCTGACACTTTTCCTTCTAGCTCCTTAAATGGTCCGTCCACGATGGTCACTTGGTCGCCAACAACAAGGTCAACATTGTGTTTTGGCGTACCTTCAGCCATGCGCGCAAAGAGCGCGTCTGCTTCGTGCTTAGCAAGAGGCACGGGAGTAACTCCTGCTCCTACGAAACCTGTTACGCGAGGGGTGTTACGCACCACATACCACGAGTCGTCCGTCACGATCATATCTACAAGAATGTAGCCGGGATAAATTTTTTCTTCAACCTCTACACGCTTCGTTCCTTTTACTTTGATTTTTTTCTCAAGTGGAACAAGTACGTTAAAAATTTTGTCCTCCATGCCGAGAGACTCAATACGCTGTTTCAAGTTGCGAAGCACTGCATTTTCATAGCCAACATAGGTGTGGATGGCGTACCAATTGCGCTCGCCGGTTGTTTCTTGTTTTGCCATAGTAAGTTTAATAAGTTTTATAAGGTTAATAAGTTCTAGAAGTTGATGTTTTTCTTGTTCAACTTATTAAACTTTTTTGACTTATTTAACTGATTTATTTAATAATAAATTTCTTGATAAGTGTCGTAAAAAATGTGTCAAAGGCACCGAGATAGATTGACGTCAAGACAGAAAGCACAATCACAAGCACCGTAAAAGTTATCGCCTGTCGACGCGTAGGCCATGTGACGTGGCTGAGCTCCCCTTTTGACTCTTTAATATAATTAATGAATGACATGGTAGTTTTTCTTAGTGAGCATAGCGAGGTTAGAAAAACTTCACCCGGTTAAATACGATTTGAGCCTGTTTTGAAGAAACCACCTACCGAGATATGTCTTTAGGTATTTTTCGCGGTGCATTGCATCACGTTTATCAAGACATGCTTCTGAGTAAATAATTTCTACTGGACGGCGCTCTTTTGTAGACACTACCTGTCCTTTTTGGTGCTGCTCAAATCGTGATTTCAAATTTTCTGTATATCCAACGTAGAAGTTCTTGTCTTTACCTGATCGTAAAACATACACGTAGTAAAATTTCATACGAATTTGAAATCATTTAACTTGGTAAACAATCTAATGTCGCTTCGCTCGTTATCTTGTTTAAAAAACAGCCCCTCAGGGCTTTCAATTACTGTACTCTTTTGGAGCAAAAAAGTCAACATGAAGGGGTTCTTCGACAATTAGTGTGGTGGATAACTAACAAAGACGGCTCTGTTAAGCTGTAAAAGGGTCAAGACCAACTCAAATCATCGCTAGACACCCCGCAGGTCATACAAGGCTTCCTTCTTATAAGAAATTTGTCAAAATATACTTTAA
>JAUSES010000023.1 GCA_030649835.1 bacterium | reverse complement strand
CATACCTAAAAAAACTGGCGGAAAAGGAAAAGCCCATTCTTATGTAAGCTTGGTTTCCGGCAAAATTATGACGCATAAAACTTGGGACGAATGCGAAGCGCGCGTTAAAGGCGAATCCGGCGCAAAGTTCAAAAAAGCGCGGAGTATTGAGGAAGAAAAAGAAATAATGAATTCTTGGCGGTAAGTTTAAATGACAAGTTAAAGTACAATACTAACAAATAGACGCGATAGCGTCTATTTGTTACGTTTGGAAAATGGGAGTAGAAAAGGTTTTTTATTGCGACGTTTTTGCGGTAGAGTCATAGATAATATTAAATTGCTTTACTTATCTTTCGGTTGTACACTTTTCAGTATAAACTTATCAACATATGAAAAACTCACACCACGTTCGACAGATTCGACAAGCTCACTGCAGGCAAGCTCAGTATAAAAAAGGATTTATCGCTCCTCTCCTCCTCGCCCTCATCACCCTGCTCCTCATCGGCGGCGGGGCGTATGTGTATGTGCAAAAGAATCAGTCCAATCAGCCCGTAACGGCAACTTCAACGACCAAGACAGTAATCCCAAATGACAAAGGAACGAATGGTGAAGACCATACAGGTTCCGGAGCGCAGGCATTACTAAAGCAACAAACTGCTGGTTGGAAGATGTATACAAATTCCCAGTATGGATTTTCGTTTCAGTATCCCCCGACGCTCTTACTTAAAAATGAAAGCGAGTCGCTATCAGGAGTCAATCCGCACCAATGGTGGATTCGATTCCAAAACGCGAACGGAAAAGATTTCGAAGTGAACATTACTGAAAATACCCTGGTAGATATTAATGTGGTTTCTGTCCACACAAAATTCAACGGCGATGTGAAGACACAATCGATGATGATAGGGGTGAAGAAGGGAATTCGGTTTGACACGAGCGATGAAGCTGGTTCAGTAGTCACAATCCGCACATCAATCGGAGCTCATGAATTGCAAATAGCGTTCGATGCGTCTTATAGCGAACTGATCGACAGCATTCTTTCGACCTTTAAGTTTTCAACTTCATCTGTACAGACTTCAGATTGGAAAACATATACAAATTCTCAATACGGATATCAAATCAACTATCCGCAAACGGCATCTATATCTGCTGTAGAGGACGAAGTATATCCTGGGCTAGATGTCACCATAAAAAATGAAGGTGGTTTCCAAATGACAATATCAACACGGTCTAGCGACAAAACATTGCAGCAATATTTAGCTGACTATGATAGTAGATCAGTTCAGGCTGGTACTGCGGTAGAATTGAATATTGGCAACCTACAGGCGTTTCAGAGAAAAGAAGTTGCTCTCGGTCCGGGATGGGATAATATTGTTACATACCTCAAGAAAGGCAGTACCGTAGTTATATTTATGTTAGGTGGTCGCTATAATTATACTAATAAGGACATAGCTCTATATAATCAAATTCTTTCAACCTTTAAATTCAATCCATAGATATGAACTACCAAAAAGGATTTATCGCCCCCTTACTCATCGCGCTCATCACCATTCTCCTCATCGGCGGCGGAGCGTATGTGTATGTGCAGAACAAGCAAGCAAATCAGTCAGTAGTAGAGGGAAATACCCAAGTATCCTCAACGGGAACCGCCTTTGCCATCCCTATTCAAGGAGATGTAAAAACTATAACTGAAGATTTTATACCTTTCACTTTTAATGAATCACAATTTCAACAATTACCGGACGCAATTGTTATAAAACTTAAAGGAGAAAACTCCCCCGCAATAGTTAAAGACATTTCTCTTACTAAAGATAACTGGCATGCCCCAGTTCTATATCTACCTCTCAAAATAGGGAATGGACTTTATGATGTAGAAGTGTTTGCCGCGGAATACGACATGGATAGAAATAATTTGACACCCTTATACAAAACAAAAATTTCAGTCGAAAGAAAGATTACTGATAATACGCTAGTGTCAGTTGAGCAAAAATATCCAGCACAAAAAGATAGTTGGGAAGGTATAAACGTTCAACCGTTAACAGTTGGTGGAGAAACGAACTTTCTCAAATTTGAAATTAGCAATAAGACTAATTCAGTGATGCACATTCAAGCATTTGAAATGGGAACTGAAGCGGGTGGAAGAGCGGGATTTATTAAGTCATTTTCGATTTATGATGTCTCGAGTGGTAAAAAATTGTCTACCCTTTCTGACTTATTTCAAACCAGCGGAACAATAGTAAACTACAACCTCTACTATCTTAATACCGCAGTGGAAATCCCGCCGGGAAAATCTTTGCAAACTGAATTAAGAGGGGTCATTATTCCCGAACTTCTTCCTTCGACATTCAAATCGAAACCAGCATTCTTTTTCTATCAAGTATTTGTAGAAGTAGGGGGGGATGTCGTGAGAAAAGAAGTATACATGACCCCACGAGCAGTTATAGAACAAAGTGCCCAAGCAACCTCGTCGCCACAGACTTCAGACGCGATCGTTTTTGTCCCTGGGATGAGCCAATACACTGACGCCGGTTTCGGTTTTTCGTTCTGGTATCCAAGCGAATGGGTCGTTAAACAAATTCCGACGGGAAATACGTTTACATCCTACCCGGGTGGAACAGTATCTAAGGCTCTTTCGGTATCTCCCGCCAACTCTTCTATTGAGGGATCGATCATGATCAAGGAATTTTCTTCGCCAACAAAGTCCATAACAGACCCCGTCCTTGGTTGCCCAATGGGCAATTGTACTGATACTGTTCGATACTATTTCGATACTTTGGCACATACTTGGATGTTGGAACGTCCGGATGGTATCCACTCACTCGATGGTACGCGCACCACAGTACCAGTTGCTCCAGCGAACGTC
>JAUSES010000022.1 GCA_030649835.1 bacterium | reverse complement strand
CATACCTAAAAAAACTGGCGGAAAAGGAAAAGCCCATTCTTATGTAAGCTTGGTTTCCGGCAAAATTATGACGCATAAAACTTGGGACGAATGCGAAGCGCGCGTTAAAGGCGAATCCGGCGCAAAGTTCAAAAAAGCGCGCACCGTGGCTGAAGAAAAAGAGATTATTTCTTCTTGGCGCACTTAGACCAGTTCAGGTCTAAATTTCCGGGGTATACTTAAGATACGAAATCTTTTGTCTGTGACCGACAAGAATAAAATAAAATTTTTATGAAATCTAGCATAAATATTCTGATTTTTGTTGCCAAGATATTATAGATTTAAACATATGAAAAACTCACAAAAAGGCTTTATTGTTCCCGTCCTCCTTGCACTCATCGCCACTCTATTGGTTGGTGGTGGGACATATATCTATATCCACAATAAAACTGCCAATCAACTTGAGGACGCGTCTTTTGCTGCGCAAACAGTCGGCTGGAAAACCTATTCAAATACAACATCTGGAGTGACTTTTAAATATCCGCCAAATTGGCTCATTCGCGAGACCACTGATAAAAGCGGTGTGGACTTTGCCAAATCAGAACTTGCGCCGAATGATCCCGGAAGTCTCAAGAAGATATTCTTGACTCTGTATATAAGCGATCTTATTCTCGGCAAAGAGGGTAGCGGTTACAAAGCAACACCGCAAGATTACTTCAATGAATATTATGGTGTTACACGAGCCAGCACCTCTTCGAAATGGATGACGCTAGAAGGGAATCCCGTTTATTATCAACAGGACGTCGAGACTGACCAGCGCGTTCTGACTTCTGACTATAGTTTTCTCCTCTTCACCAACGACAAAATATTAATCTTCAAAGTGAAACCGGGAGTATTGTTGAACAATATTACCGGTCCGTGGCAGCCGACAACCTATGAACCACAGGATGCTGAGTTGATAAAACAAGTCATTGGCACACTGTCACTTTCCGACAAGTCAGTAAAACTCGTTAACGCAGGAGATGAATCTCCAATTGGTGCACTTCAAACTACTGATTGGAAAACATACATAAATACACAGTATGGCTATCAAATTAACTATCCAAAAAATACCTCCGTCTCTGCTGTTGAAAATGTCGTATATCCTGGGTTGGATGTAGCCATAAAAGATAAGAGCGGTTTTCAAATGACCGTGTCAACGAGATCTAGCGACAAAACATTGCAACAATATTTAGCCACGTATGACAGCAGATCAATGTCAGCTGATCGTGCAATAGAAATGACCATCGGCGTATCCGCTGCTCTCCAAAGGCGAGAATACTCTATTGGTAAGGGGTGTACAGGTTTAGCAACATACGTAATGAAAGAAAATATTATTTTTTCTTTTCGTATAGAGGCCCGTGATAAAAATTGCACCAGTTTTAACATAGAAGACACCAATCTATATGACCAGATTCTCTCAAGTTTCAAATTCATTCCTGCGACGATGAGTTCAAATTCTCAAACTGCTGATTGGAAAACTTACACCAGTACGACAAAAGGTTATTCCATAAGTTATCCCGCCGATGCAAAAATCGATACAAGCAATTTGTCGTGTGTCCGAATAGACACGGGAGAATTCGGTTCGGTCTACATCAATGCTGGTTCGCAAAATCCTTGTGGTGAGCCAACTGGAATTGGATTAGGCAACACCAAAATAAGCGAAAATGTCACCATTGGTGGTAAACAGTATCCGGCCTCTGGTTTTCGCGCAGATGATAACTCCAACAGTTTTTTGAGTTTTAGTCTGAGTGGTAAAATTATGATTACCTATGGAGTGAGTCATTCTGGCACGCTAACTAACACCGAGTATCAGACCGCTATTGACTCTGCTAAGAAAATTGTTTCAACAATGAAATTACTTACCACGAACACGTCAACGTCTGTCCCTGGCATGAGCCAATACACCGACACCGATTTCGGATTCTCGTTCTGGTATCCGAGCGGGTGGACTGTTAAACAAATTCCAACAGGCAGTACTTTCATCTCTTATCCGGGTGGTACGGTGTCTAAGGCATTTTCCATCTCGCCACCAGATACAAGTAGAGAAGGCCCGATCGTTGTTAAGGAATTCTCTTCGCCAACGATGTCCATAACAGACCCCGTTCTCGGTTGCCCAATGGGCAATTGTACTGATACTGTTCGATACTATTTCGATACTTTGGCACATACTTGGATGTTGGAACGTCCGGATGGTATCCACTCACTCGATGGTACGCGCACCACAGTACCAGTTGCTCCAGCGAACGTC
>JAUSES010000019.1 GCA_030649835.1 bacterium | reverse complement strand
TGAATGAGCAGCCACCTGAGCCCCGCCCGACCGGTTGGCTCCGGTCATTCGGGCGGGTACACGCGCATAATGTGTTCAAGAAATATAACAAAAAGCTCTTCGGAATACAAACAAAAAATTAAGGCGCTCCTCCGAAATCGGAGAGAGCGCCTTGTTTGATTCTTTCAGTTCCACAACGCGACCACTATCTTCCATAGACAGTCGCCCAGGAGTACTAACAGGGCAACAAAAGACACCTTGTTGACTCGCTCGACTGCACTCCAAAAATTGAAATGCGGTTGTGCGGTACGGATGAGGATTGTTTGATCCCCATCATCGTGGAACTCCACAGGAATTTTTTCCATATTTCTCCTTTTTTAAAGGTTTTGATTCTACTAAAAGTTTATCATATTATATAAAATTTGTCAAATTTACAAAAATTGATCACTGACATGACAGCAAAAAATCGCTCTGCTGAGCGATTTTTTGAGCTATAAGCCGACGCTTTCGGTCAGCTCCCCGACTGCAACGTCGGGGCTATTCTTTATTTTGTTCCGTTCACCCCTCAAGTTTGCTTAAGCAAAACTCGAGTATTGCCAAGAACCGCTTGGCCGGAGCTCCTATTTTTGATTAGAAGAGCCATCACCACACTATTGCTTGTGACAAAAATGATCGACTCGATAAGTTTATTCCGCCGAAGCGAAAATAAACGTTGTTTCAATTGAAATACTCCACGAGCAGCTTCCGCTACCCGTGCCTTGTTACGACTTAGTCTTTGTCACTGAATTTACCTTAGGCCCGCGCGAGGCGAGACTTCGGGTACTTCCAGCTCCCCTGACTTGACGGGCGGTTTTTCGGTCACATTGATACTTATTTTCAATAGCCAAACACCACTGGGCAAGCGGTTTTCCCGCACCCTAGCGGTTCCTAGAAATTTAAAACGTAAAAATCAAAATGCAAAATTACAATGCAAAATTGAAAATTACTTAAATCCCTAAGTTCATCCCTTCCCTATCAAATTTTATTCCGATAGGTACTACGGACTCTGCAGACTTCTCACTTATTTTTAACCAATACTTTAGGAAATTTTTGCCCGTCCTAATATATTGCTTACCTTGCTTTTTAAAAGCAAGGAAAAGGTGAGATCTCCCACGGTAACCGAATACACTATTTTTTCTCATCTCGATGCCACGATACGCATAACAGTTTTTGAAACACAGTAGGCTTCTCCATGTACTCGCAGGATAACCTCTGGTATGCGCCATAACTGGCATTCAAGCTAAAAAATGCTACTTTACTCCTTCATCCCGAGAGGTCGCCCTCGAGGGACTAGTATTTCGCTTCAAGACACTGTGAATTGTCTTGGTTGGATTTTCAAGCACTAATTTTTGGAGTCAAGAAATGGTACTTGACAATATAGAAGATGTATGCTAAGCTTAACAACAGCTTATGAAATACAGACTCTCTACGTTCTTTGTTGGAGGTAAACGCCTCCATGAATTGAAGTTTTCATCCCTTGATGACAACACTGCTCGCACTGCTTTTCAAGAGCGTTGCAAGCAAGCAGAATCATCTTGGGACACTGTTCAATTGACTCGAGACGACGCAAGACATACTTTCGTCGATCAAAAGAAATTCAATTGAATACCCTCCATCAGCAAGCGCACTTCGTGCGCTTGTCTTTTTTTATAACTTCCAAAAATTAGTGCTTGATCACCAACTTGCGTACTCGATCGCATGGCGACCCGAGTACAAGACTTGAGAACGTATTCACCGCGGTGTGCTGACCCGCGATTACTAGCGATTCCAACTTCATGAGGTCAAGTTGCAGACCTCAATCTGAACTGGGGCCACTTTTATTACGATTAGCTCGGGGTTACCCCGTCGC
>JAUSES010000017.1 GCA_030649835.1 bacterium | reverse complement strand
TGGACACAATCCCTCGCACTGCTCCAACCTTTTTCTGTCACACTCCGCATATTGAAACAGTGGAGCGTGACAGAGCGGACACCACCGGCATTCCGACTTCACATTGATTACGATACCGGACGTTCTGATTTTGCAATGACTACAATAGTAGATCATATATCCTCCTTTCATAGGACAGCGGGTAAACAGCAAAAAATCCCGCCCCCATTGAATTCCGATGAACATCGGAACGCAATAAGGGCGGGATTCATTTCCTTCGATAAACTCAGGATAAATACCCACGGTGCCACCTTACTTGCCCGCTTAAGTTTTTGCTTTTGCAAAAATTTTGGCGGGTTTCTCATCAGCTCATGCTCCTTGCGGAAGATACTGATTATCCCATGGTTACGGAGGATGCCGGACCTGCACTTTCGCACAGGCCATCCGCCAAGCTTTCGCATAGCAATCTAGCCCCAACCCCCCACTTTCGTAGAGGAACTAGATATGGATGTTATTATTTTCAATCTAACAGAGATGCTATCACAGCATCTTAAAATCTGTCAAGACAATGTACTAGTCATCCGTTATCAACAAATACGGATTTTTGTCATTAAAGGGATACCGTTGTATACTTATAGTTACAAAAAGGTTATCGAGCCTTATCATATTATCAATAGTTACCGATACTAATTTCATTTTATAAATAGTCATGAAAATTATGAAAAAATTCATATATATAATCATTCTCACCGTTGCCCTAAGTGGAGTACTGTCCGCGAGCGCCGAAACTGCTAGCACTGAAGTTTCCGCATCTGGCAGTACGGGTACTGCTTCGACTACACTACGCGCTAAACTGCAAGCAGAACTAGAGCTTCGCCAGACAAATATTAAAAACACTGTCGAAGAGCGAAAAGATGCCGTCGGTGCCGTACGCACGGAAACAAAAGATAAGAATACTCTGCTTCGTCAATCGAACAAAACTCTGATTCAAACAGGTGTGAAAGAAAATAAAGGGGCTATTCTAGAAAATCGGGCTC
>JAUSES010000015.1 GCA_030649835.1 bacterium | reverse complement strand
TTTCACCAGTAGAAAAAGGTATTGTTGAAGCGATGGATCGTGGTGTTCAGGCGGGCTACAAGGTGGTGGACATTTCCGCCGAGCTTTACGACGGTTCCTTCCACGAAGTGGACTCCTCAGAAATCGCGTTTAAGATTGCAGGTTCACAGGCATTCCAGGATGCAGTAAAGAAAGCAGGACCTGTTATTCTCGAGCCTATTATGAAAGTGGAGATTGTTATGCCAGAGCAGTTCATGGGAGACGTTGCCGGCAACCTTTCTTCAAAGCGCGCACAAATAGAAGGCATGAGCGAGCGAGGTATGATGAAGGTTCTCACCGCACAAGTGCCACTTTCTGAAATGTTTGGGTACACCACATCACTTCGCTCCATGACCGAAGGCCGCGCTTCTTCCACCATGGAATTTGACCACTACGATATTGTTCCTGCAAACGTAGCACAAACTATTATTGAGAACCGAAAATAATTAATGAGTTTTAAATATGGTAAATCAACCCCCAGATGTTCAGCGAACATCTGGGGGTTGATTTACCATGAGTACTGAGGGAGGCTCTTTCTCCTCATCACTAGTTATCCACAGCCTCACCCTATATCATTTCGGAAGTAAAGGATATACTATATAAACATGAATACTGAGAACCAAGAAAATGACAAGGTAGAAGCACCCCACTCTTTATTCCTAAGGAGAATTCTCTCGTTTACTCTTGTTCTAATAGTTCTGGGCGGAGCAGGATATATGGCATTTAAAAATCCACAAGGAGCCACGACCCCTTCTCTGAGAGATTTCTCTCCCACGGTAGAGACCCCCACCGATCCCGAGAAGCTCCGTATTCTCGAATCACTTTCTAAACAAGTATCTACTAGTACCGTTACAGAAAAAGAAAAACTCCGCATCTTAAAGAATCTTCAATCAAACGCATCCAAGACCTCTCTTTCTGACGAAGAGAAGCTTCGCATCCTCGGCAACCTCGCTCTTCGTGCAAACTGAGTCCCTTGATCCAGCATAGGTTCCTTTTTATTATCATCAATCACCTTCCCTTAATCTATGAAATCAATACTACAGCATCTCAAAGTCATTATTCTTGCCATAGTCCTCTCCTTCGGACTCTCCTATGTCTACGCATGGACAGCACCCACCGCAACACCTCCAAGTGGAAACGTAAGCGCACCACTCAATACCAGTGCGACTTCGCAGACAAAAGCAGGACCGTTAGTCGTTGGAAGTTTAGATGCAGGAAGTGGCTCCATTCAGACCTCAGGGACCATTCAAACAACAGGGTATCTCTCTGGCGGAAGCGTCATCGCAAACTCACTTCAGATTGTAACTGGTGCAAAGCTGGGTCAATCACTCGTTTCTGATGCAGCTGGAAACTTGAGCTACACATCACCTGCTGTTGCAAGTAAATCAACAACATATAGTACAGCAGGAACATACACGATAAAGGTACCGACAGGGCTCACTTCAATGTCTGCAAGACTAGTTGGAGGAGGAGGGGGTGGGGGAGGAGGGTCGGACTACACACGCAATGGAGCAGGTGGTGGCGGTGGAGCTGGACAAGTCACAACACTAGTAATTAACGGACTTGTTGCTGGAAAATCATACACGCTTACTGTTGGCAAAGGGGGAAGTGGTGGATCTTCTGTGGATTATCCATATTCGAACCCGGGACAAAATGCCGAAGACGGAGGGGCAACTTCAATTTCCGGCATAACAGGGGCTTCTGCCCTAGGAGGAGGAAAGGGCAATAACCCGTTTAATTCTGGTGGACTTGGAATCGGAGGTTCCTCAGGTGGTGGCACATCCGCCGGTGCGACAGCGACGCTAAGTGGCAGTACTCGATACGGAGGGAAAGGTGGGGACTGTTTAACACTCGGAACAGGTGGGGCTGCGGGGGTAACTAGCAGCAATACGGGAACTGGAAACGGAAGTGCAGCAACAGGATATTGTGCAGGTGGTGGAGGCGGTGGCTCAAACAGTAGGCCATCGTCAGGTGGTGCGGGTGCGGGAGGAATGGCAGTGATTGAATTTTTTAATCCTGATGGTGTGGTTTCAAGAAGTGAGTGGGCTACGCTTAAAAAAGCATTGTTTGATAAAGGTGTTATTACAACAGAGTAAAAATTATTACTACAACAAGGAAGGCTACGCTTCGCGTAGCCTTCCTTGTTGTATAAACCCTTGACCCCCACACCTATCTCCGTATTGTTCTGCTCTTGGGATAATAATTTGAACGAAACATACACCCCCCATATTCTATAAGTATTCAGTTGTTTGTATGGTGGCAGAATAAAAGCGATGAGGGGATAGGTGTAGGGGTTGACTATTATTCCCCATTTGGTAGTATGTGTTTTGTATCGCACTATTTTGTATTTTGCGGTACTTTTGTTTCTATATTATTAACAATTTATTTAATTTTCTCTTATCATAAAAGGCCCGTAGGGAAACCTCGTGTATAGGCCCTTGATGATAAGAACACCAAAAATATGGCAGAAGCATTTGATCGTTCCAAGCCACACGTTAACGTGGGCACCATTGGTCACGTAGACCACGGCAAGACAACTCTTACCGCGGCTATTCTAAACACCCTCCACATGGCGGGAAAGGATGTAAAGATGAAGTCGGTTGACCAAATCGACTCAGCACCAGAGGAAAAGGCTCGTGGTATTACAATCGCGCTTTCTCACAACGAGTACTCGTCAGACACACGTCACTACGCGCACATCGACGCGCCTGGTCACGCTGACTACATTAAAAACATGATCACCGGTGCCGCACAAATGGACGGCGCTATCTTGGTGGTTGCTGCAACAGACGGTGTGATGCCCCAGACACGAGAGCACATCCTCCTCGCAAAGCAAATCGGTGTTCCAAAGATTGTAGTATTCTTGAACAAGTGTGACATGGTTGACGATGCAGAAATGATTGACATGGTTGAAGAGGAAGTGCGTGAGCTCCTCACCAAGTATGACTTTGATGGAAAGAACGCACCTGTTATTCGTGGTTCAGCACTCAAGGCTCTTGAGGCAAAGTCTATCGATGATGAATGGGCAAAGAAAGTTCTCGACCTTATTGCAGCTGTGGACACCTATGTTCCTGTACCAGAGCGCGATACGGCAAAGCCATTCCTTATGCCAGTAGAAGACGTGTTCTCTATTGAAGGTCGCGGTACTGTAGTGACCGGACGTATTGAGCGCGGCGTTCTCAAGGTAGGTGAGGAAGTTGAAATCGTTGGTATCAAGGACACCGTAAAAACTACCGTGACTGGTATTGAAATGTTCAACAAGTCACTTCAAGAAGGTATGGCAGGAGACAATGCAGGTATTCTTATTCGTGGTATCAAGAAGGAGGATATTACTCGCGGACAGGTACTTTGCAAGCCAGGTTCTGTAACTCCTCACACAGAGTTTGAGACAGAAGTGTACATCCTTACCAAGGAGGAAGGTGGACGTCACACTCCATTCTTCAATGGATACAAGCCTCAGTTCTACATTCGTACAACAGACGTAACGGGCGATGCAACCCTTCCAGCAGGAACAGAAATGGTTATGCCAGGAGATACCGTAAAGCTTAAGGTAAAGCTCATTGTGCCTGTTGCTCTCGAAGTAGAACAGCGTTTTGCTATTCGTGAAGGAGGACGCACCGTAGGTGCGGGTGTAGTAACAAAGATTATCGCGTAAGGAAGATAACGAGCAAAGCGACATTAGATTCCTTACCCAGTTAAATGATTTCAAATTTGCATAAATTTGAAATCGCGATTTGAAAAATCGCATTTAACCGGGTGGCGATTTTAATAATCGCTTCGCTCATTTAAAATCAGCCATGACCACAGCAACAAAGAAAACATCGGTAAAAAAAGCCGCTGAAAAAGATGTAACGCACAAACTCCGTATTCGTGTACGCGCATACGAGAACAAAGTGCTCGACAATTCTGTAAAACAGATTGTGGACACCGCGCTTCGTTACGACGCCGAGGTCATTGGGCCAATGCCACTTCCTACAGAGATCAAGAAATACACGGTACTTCGCTCAGCATTTATTTACAAGAATGCCCGCGAACAGTTTGAAATGCGTGTACACAAGCGCTTGATCGACATCTTGAACCCAAACGCAAAAGTAGTAGAGGCGCTCACCAATCTTTCGCTTCCATCAGGTGTGAATATTGACGTGAAGATGATGTAGTAGAAAAATAGGAAGCGAAGCGACCATATTTTTCACTACCCAGCCCCACTTCTGTATTTTTGCAAAGAATTTTAAGATTAAAAAATTTGAAGAAATTTTTTATCTCAAAAATTCAATAGCAAAAAAATAGAAGTGGGGCTGGGTAAAATTTAAACCTCGCTACTCTCGTTAATATTATTAATTAAAATACCAACACTCAGTCTCTTTGGAGATTAGAATGCAATGGTTACCGACATTCCCGATATGAAATTTATTCTAGGAAAAAAAGAAAATATGTTTTCGTTCGTCGGATCCGACGGGCGTGCAGTTGCTGCGACACTTCTTTCTGTTGGACCCGTATCTGTTACACAGGTAAAGTCAAAGGACAGTGAGGGGTACAGCGCTGTTCAGGTTGGATATGGTGTGCGTGCGGTTAAAAATATTTCAAAGGCAGTTCAGGGTCATACAAAGGACCTCGGTCTTTTCTCTGAGATTCGTGAATTCCGCGTGGAGGATGTGGGTACCTACAAAAAGGGCGACACTATCGATGCGAGCGCTTTTGAAGTAGGTGACATGGTTACTGTCTCTGGAACATCAAAGGGTAAGGGATTTCAAGGTGTGGTAAAGCGCCACAAGTTTAAAGGAGGACAGCGCACGCACGGACAAAAGCACTCTGAGCGTGAGCCAGGGTCTATCGGTTCCACTGGTCAGCAGAAAATTTCTAAAGGTCGTCGCATGGCAGGACGCATGGGCGGTGAGCGCATTACCGTAAAAGGTTTGCGTGTGCTTGGGGTCGATACTACAAATGGCAAGATCCTCGTTATTGGATGTGTCCCTGGGGTCAAGGGCGCACTTCTCGAGATTAAGTCCACTTCAAAATAATCTTTACTACTATGGAAGCAATAATTTACAATACAAAAGGAAAAGAAGCAGGGAAGATCGCGCTCAACGAAAAAGTTTGGGGTCTTTCATGGAATGCTGACTTGGTGCACCAGGTAGTAGAGTCAATGCGCTCAAATGCGCGTATGTCGACAGCTCAGGTAAAGGACCGCAGTGCAGTGTCTGGTGGAGGCAAGAAGCCATGGGCACAAAAAGGGACCGGACGTGCTCGTCACGGCTCATCTCGTTCACCTATTTGGCGTCACGGAGGTATTACACACGGCCCGCTCAACGAAAAGGATTATTCAAAGAAGATCAATAAGAAAGTTCGCGCAAAGGCGCTCTATACAGTTTTGTCAGAGAAAATGCGTAATGGCGAAGTGCTCTTCGTTGATACTATTGCCATGAAGGCACCAAAGACAATCGAGGCAAAGGCAATCCTAACCTCTCTTTCAGGGATTAAGGGATTTGAGAAAATGCTTTCAAAGAGAAAGAACTCTGCGTACTTTGCTACGAGCGAAAAGTCAGAGATGGTTTCAAAAAGTTTTTCTAACTTCGGAAACATTGATTTCGATGCAGTAGAAAATATGAACCCTATCGATCTCTTGAACCACAAGTACGTCGTGATTGTGAGTCCAGAGAAAGCAATTAGTTTTATTGAAGGCAAGCTCGTAACACCAGCTGCTACCACTAAGTAACCTTTATTATCATGGCTATTTTTACAAAAACAACAAAGGAGAAAAAGGTGACAAAGGCTACACATGCCAAGAAAGTGGAGACAAAGCTTGGTGCTCGTGTAAACGTTATCGTGCGCCCTCATATCACAGAAAAAGCAGCTGTTCTTGCAGAAAAGGGAACATATGTATTTGAGGTTGCTAAGGACACCAACAAGATTGAAATCGCAAAGGCAATCGAGGCACTTTACAAAGTGACTCCTGCTCGTGTGAATATTATCAACCTTCCTGATACGCGCGTATTTGTACGTAACCGAAAAGGGGTAAAGTCAGGACTTCGCAAGGCGTTGGTCACGCTGAAGAGTGGCGATAAAATTGAGACACTTTAATACTTACTTCCATGAAGAAAAGAAAACCAACAACACCATCAAATCGCCAGACAGCTCACGTAACCTATCGTGGGGTACTTACGACAAATGAACCATTGAAGGCTCTCACCACAGGTTTTAGCCGTGGCTCAGGACGTAATGCATTTGGTCGCATTACTACCCAGCACAAAGGAGGTGGACACAAGCGTTCATATCGTCAGATTGATTTTCGTTTTGACAAAATCAATATTCCCGCAAAGGTGGAAACCGTGGAGTATGACCCAAACCGCTCTGGCTTCATTGGAGTCATCTGCTACATGGACGGAGAGCGTCGCTACAACTTGCTTCCACAGGGGATCAAGGTAGGTGATACGGTTATTACATCCGAAGACGCACCACTCAAGCCGGGTAACCGCACAATCTTGCGCAAGCTCCCTGTAGGAACTTTTGTTTTCAATATTGAGCTACAGCCAAACGGTGGCGCACGCATCGCTCGTTCAGCAGGAAACTATGCTGAGGTAGTTGCAAACGACAGGGGTCAAAGTCACTTGAAGATGCCTTCAGGAGAAATCCGAAAGGTTTCAGAGAATGTGTGGGCTTCTATCGGTGCCGTTTCAAACGAGGAATACAAGCACCGTAACATTGGTAAGGCAGGACGTAACCGTTGGCTCGGTATCCGCCCTACGGTACGTGGCTCAGCCATGAACCCAGTAGACCACCCATACGGTGGAGGTGAAGGACACCAGGGACGCGGAACAAAGCGCCCAAAGACAAAGTACGGAAAGGTAACAGGAGGCCGAAAGACCCGTTCCCCAAAGAAGTATTCAAACAATCTCATCGTTGCACGCAGGAAGAACAAGAGAGCGAAGTAAAGGCAACTAAAAATAAAAGGCGGGGGTTTTAAAAACCACCCGCCTTTTATTTTTAGTTGCCCGCTGTTCCTGTCTGTGGTACAGTTTAGTTATGACCAGTAGTTACCCAATTATTATTGAAAAAACAGAGGACGGATATTATGCAGAATGCCCGTTTATTCAAGGTGTATATGCACAAGGGGAAACAGAGGATGAAGTCCGCACGAACCTGAGAGATGTTTTAAAAATGACGCTTGATGACATTAAGTCTCGTGGCGAACGCATAGACCTAAAGGATTCTGTTTCGCTGACAATCTCGTCCCTAACTGTCTCTGCATAATTTATGCCTAAATTGCCTAGATTAAGTGCGAAAGAAGCAGTGGAGTTGATTGAAAGTAAAGGATTCATTTTTGGTAGACAGTCAGGCAGTCATGCTCAATATTATTGCAATGGAGTAAGAATTACTTTGCCAATTCATGGCAGTACAATCTTACACCCGAAGATCGTAAAACAAATTTATACAGCAATCGAAAGTTTGAAGAAATAAATTTCGTGGAGACCAAGGTCGCGGAACAAAGCGCCCAAAGACAAAGTACGGAAAGGTAACGGGAGGTAGGAAGACACGTTCACCAAAGAAGTACTCAAACAATCTCATCGTTGCACGCAGGAAGAACAAGAGAGCGAAGTAGAGAAAGACGCGGACTGTCGCGGACTAAACGCGGAAGACTGCAGAACAACAAGAGTCCCCATTGTTCCTCGAACAGCGGGGCTTTAGTTTTTGGCAGGTATCTACTTATAAAATACTATATAACTTGGTACAATATAACCTGCGTTCGCTCGGAAATGAAAGTTGGTACTTTCGTTTCGCTCGCTCACTTGGCTATAGTATCGTATAGATAGATACCACAAATTTTGTTGCACACCGAGCTCGCTCGTGGTATTGTAATTATTATGAATACAATTACTATTCCAAAAAGAGAGCTGAAGATAATAATTAAGGAAAGCGTCCGGGAGATTTTTGAGCAGGAATCAATAAAATTTCGAGCTTTATTGATGCCGTCGGTATCTCAAAATGAACAAAAAGATATTGAAAAACGATACGGTAACCCTTCTCGAAAAATAGCAAAATCAGTAGAAATTAGGTTATGAATTGGCACATTGATTTTTCAGCGAGTTCTTTAAAGTTTCTCAAACAAAACAATCTTGATGAAAGTTTGGTTTTTGAAAAACTGCGACTTGCTTTTCGAAAATTCAAAGGAGAGGATGTAAATATTAATGTTAGTAAACTTAATGGAAAATGGGAGGGTTTTTATAGAATCAGGTCTGGCAAAATAAGAATTGTTGTCGAATTTCAATTTGAGCGGAACCGTGCGTTCATTGAAGAGATTGACTGGCGTGGAAATGTGTATAAATAGTACGGAAAGGTGACGGGAGGCAGAAAGACACGTTCCCCAAAGAAGTACTCAAACAACCTCATCGTCGCACGAAGGAAGAACAAGAGAGCGAAGTAGAAATAACAAAGAATTCGCCGAGCACCATTCTGGTGCTCGGCGGGGCAAATTTGACTTTATATTGAGTCTGTGCTAATTTTGTCATGGATGTCAGCTGTTTAATATCGAGATATTCTTGATAACTTGCTGATGTTCTTTGTAAGGAGATTGTTATGAAAAAGCAAAATGGAATGGAACAAGGCACAGTTAAACTGTGCAGTGTGCAGGGCTGTTGCCCCACAGTTGACTTCACGGATCCGCAAAAAGTCGTTCTCAAGGATGACCATGGCGGACAAGTTCAGCTCACTCGGGCTGAGTGGTCTGAGCTTAAAGCGAAGTTCGCTACGAAGTCCAACCATGGCTAATCGCCGACATCGTGCACGATGCCGTCTCTCAGCTCCCAATTGCGCAAGCAGTAGGGAGCTGTTTATTTATCCAACCTTGTGGAGGTGGTCTATGTTATCCCAATATCTTCGTATCAGGGAAAGAGATGGAATTGTGGCATTGTTCCACGAACTTCATCCCGATCCTATATTTTGTTCTTTAGATAAGTGGAGGAACCTACTTGCTGGGATTACTGATGGCGACGAAGTCCTCATCAACGATCTCAAACAGCGTAGATTGCTTGTTGATTCTCCCGAAAATGATCGTCAGGAATTTGAGATGGTCGCAATTAATCTTGAGCGCAAACTCAATCAACCGGTAATTCTCTATCTAATGACGGCTCAGGGCTGTAACTTAAATTGTAAGTACTGTCCCGTCCCAGCAATCGCAAAAAAGTATGGGGAGACGATCCTTTCTATGGAAGATGCTTTTGCGGGAATCGACCTGTGGGAGGAGCACCTCAAGGACGTGTATGATTCAAGTTTGCAGTACTTTGTCATTTTCTACGGCGGTGAGCCGCTCTTGAACAAGGAAGTCATCAAAAACTCGCTTGGCTATCTGAAGATGAAGAAGGACGCTGGATTTTTACCGGCCAATCTCAATGTTATGATTGCTACCAACGGGATTCTCGTTGATGACGAGATCATTGCTTTATGCAAAGAGTACGAAGTGATGGTCTCTGTCGGACTTGATGGTCCGAAATCATCGAACGATGTCTTGAAGGTTGATGGAAGTGGTAATGGAACGTTTGATAGAATTGTCGCAATAATTCGGTTGCTCGTACAAAGCAATATCAGAACGTTCGCGTCGGTAAGTATTACACCTTTCAACATTGATCAAATCACGGAGTACTCTAAATTCTTTATGGAATTGGGTATCGAGAAATTCGGCTTTAATTTCCTGAAGGGTCGGTTGCTTCTTGAATTGGTTGGTCGCGATGGTTTGGATGATTATTATGAACAAGCCTCACGGGGAGTCATTGAAAATGCTCGTCGGCAGAGTAAGCCTGGTTTTGAATATCAAATGGAGAAAAAGCAGGCTGCATTCGATAGTAAAGATTTCTTTCCTGTTGACTGCACCTGTTATGGAAATCAGCTTGTAGTTCAGCCTGATGGACAAATCTCCAATTGCCCATTCTCTAAGACATGGCTCGGTCATGTACGGGAAGTAGGTAAAGACTTCCGAATCTTTAATCAACCAATTGTCAAAAAATGGAGGGAAAGGCTGCCGATTCATCATTCTGGTGAGGCAAAAGCTGTCTGTGGTGGCGGTTGTGCATGGAGCTCGAATGAGCTTAAAGGAGATCCGCTTGCTGTTGACGATTCAAGTCGCATATTTTCTGAGGAGGTACTCAATGAACTCATCTGGTCACGCTACAAGAAGCTCAAGTCTGAAAAAGCCTAAACTCGGGATTATCGGTGGTTCTGGGATGTGTTCATTTCCAGAACTTACGGTGGTCTCGAGAATAAGGCCTGAAACGAAATACGGTCTACCATCTGACTATATTTCAATCTGTGAATACGGTGACCAACTGATTGCGTTTTTGCCTAGGCATGGGTCGAAACACACATTGGCACCACACAAGGTTCCTTATAAAGCAAATCTCGCGGCACTCAAAGAGATTGGAGTCGAGTATGTAATAGGAACGTGTATAGTTGGGAGCCTCAAAAAAGAGATAACTCCAGGTAGCCTTGTACTCCTTGACCAATTCGTCAACCTTACTTGGGGTCGCGATGATTCAGTCGAGGCAGATGGTACTTTTGTTCATCTGCCGATGGGAGAGCCATATTGCAAGCACATTCGTCTGAAAGTGCTTGACGTCGCAAAGGCAAGTGGCATAGATATTATTCCACAAGGAACTACTGCTGTAATACAGGGTCCGCGATTTTCAACTGTGGCTGAGAGCCGTTGGCTTTCATCAAACGGTTGGGATGTTGTAAACATGACTCAGTATCCAGAATGCTACTTTGCACGTGAGCTCGGACTCTGTTATTCGGCAATCGCTGCTGTGACAGATTACGATGTTGGTCTTCAAGAGAGTCTTGTTATGGATCCTTGTCACATGGACGCTGTTCTTGAAGTTTTCAGGAGCGATATTCAAAAAACAAAGATCCTTTTGCTCGCCTTTATTGAACAAGAATCCCGTAAACTTTCTTGCAAATGTGCGTCTGTCATACTCAAGGCTTATTATGAGGAATCCTTGTAGCCCCACCGGAGAAGATAAATCTCCGGTGGTTTTTTTATTGCTATTGCCTAGGTTTTATGTTATTATAACTTTGGTTCGCAGTACATTCGCAATGTGACATAATAATCTATCGAAAGGAATATGAGCATGATTAAAGCCAAGAAACTTCATAAGAATTACGGATCTTTACCCGTGCTTACTGATGTTTCCTTTTCACTCGAGAGAGGACAAAAGGTAGCATTAGTTGGGGGCAACGGGACCGGCAAAACTACCTTGTTGAAAATTATTGCTGGGCTTGAGGAACTTGATGGTGGTGTGCTTGAGTTTGTTCAAGATGCTTGCATTGGCTATCTTCCTCAAGACACCAATATTGTCGGGGACATGACTATCTCGACGTACCTAAGGCACGTCGCAGGTATTGATGTTCTCGAGAATGAAATTGAGGAATTATCAAGCCATTTGGCTGATCCAGTAAATGCAAAGCGTTACAATGATGTGCAGGAGAAATATGAGCATCTAAACGGCTATGCCTTTACCCGTCGTATGGAGGTCATGTTGTCAGGTTTCGGTTTCGATAATATTAGCCTTGACCATAAGTTATCCAACCTAAGTAGCGGGCAAAAAAGTAAAGTAGCACTAGTAGGCATTCTGCTTAAGGGCGTTGATTTGCTTCTACTCGACGAACCGACGAATAATCTCGATTTACCAGCACTGGTTTGGCTTGAGGATTTTCTTAAGAAGACTGAAGCGGCATGCATCATCGTCTCTCACGACCGTCGATTTCTTGATCGAGTCGTTAGAAAAGTCTTCGAGCTTGATTGGAACACCCGCACCCTTAACATTACAAGAGGTACATACAGTGACTACTTGGAAATGGTGGTGAAGCAAACAGCCCGGCAGAAGGAGAATTATCGCCTTCAGCAAGAAGAGATAGGGCGACTGAGTGATAAGGCGCGTGACAAACGTGCTGATGCGGCTCGAGGAGCTCGCTGGGTTGGGAAAGATAACGACAAGTTCCTGAGGGGTTTTAAACGTGATCAGGCTGGGAAATCCTCACGTGTCGCAAAGGCAATTGATAAGAGGATTGAACAAATGGATAAAGTTGAAAAGCCCGTAGAGAAAGATCTATTTGAAATTCCTCTTGAAGCAGTAGTTGGTTCTGGAACACTCGATGCGAGTCTTGTTGATGTTGTTGCAGGATACAGTGGAGGCTTCAAGGTTGGTCCGATGTCATTTGAACTGCAGTACGGAAACAGAATCTGTATCATGGGTCTTAACGGCGCAGGAAAATCGACTTTGCTTAAAACTCTCACTGGTCAATTGTCGCCACTTAGTGGCAAGATTAAAATCGGTTCTGGTGTCAGAATTGGCAATATGATGCAGGAACACGAGACACTACTTCGTGATAGTACCCTGCTTGAGTTTCTTGCAGAACGCGCGCATTTGGATCAGCAGGCTTCGTACGCAAAGCTAGCAAAGTTTGGCTTCGACGATAGACAGGTTAGGTTACCCATAGCTACGTTAAGTCCTGGAGGGAGGGCACGTTTTCTTCTGGCACTTTTCTCGGCACAATCGGTTAATATGCTTGTTCTAGACGAACCGACCAATCACCTTGACATTGAGGCGCTCGGGGCTATTGAGGAGGTGATGAAGACATATCGAGGTACGGTAGTGCTGGTCTCGCACGATCGATACTTCCTCGAGAAAGCTTCTCTTGATATCGTTTACGTTCTATCTGATGGAATTCTTGCTAGGATACCTGATTACAAGACATACGAAGTGGCTGCGGAAGAAAGAGCACAAAAGTTGCTTAAACTATTGCAGTAAACATGGGACCCGGAAAAGCGCAGGCTTTCCCCGGGTTCTTTTTTTGTAAAATAAACATATATGATTAAATCAGAACGCATAGCAAAGAAGATAAACGAGAATATACAAACATGGGGGAAAGACCATGCGAAGTTGGTCGTTGCCATTGATGGATATGCTGGCTCTGGGAAGACGACTGTCGCTGATTACGGGGCAAAAAATAATCCTGATGTATTGGTGCTCCACCTAGATGACTTCATTAAGCACTGGAAGGTACGGAAGAAATCGATAGATAATGCAGAGGACAAGTCGAGTGTGTTTGAATATAATTGGTATCGTTATTGTGATTTGGAGAAAATTGTCAAACAGTTTAAATCTAAGAAGCGGGGAATGGTAAAGTACAGGGCGTATGATTATGATACAAACGAGTTTGCCACAGCGCGGACACTCGATCTGTCAAAGAAGGTTCTTGTGATTGACGGCATCTTTCTCTTGCACCCCGAGCACAAAATTAACAAACTTTGGGATAAGAGAGTTTATCTTGATGTAGATTTCGTTAAAGCCGACAAGATGAGGGTAGCTCGTGAGAAGAAAAAGTGGGGGAAGAGATATCTCCCTGAAAATCATCTCGACAATTGGACGAGATATTTCAAAGTAGCGTATCGTAGGTATGTGAAGGATTATAAACCACAGAAGTATGCCGACCTGTGGTTCAGACGTGAGAAATAATCGGTGGTGACGGGTTCACTGCTACCGTTGTTTCAGAAAATGTGTGGGCTTCTATCGGCGCTGTTTCAAACGAGGAATACAAGCACCGTAACATTGGTAAGGCAGGACGTAACCGCTGGCTCGGTATTCGCCCTACGGTACGTGGCTCTGCCATGAACCCCGTAGACCATCCATACGGTGGAGGTGAAGGTCACCAAGGTCGCGGAACAAAGCGCCCAAAGACAAAGCACGGAAAGGTAACGGGAGGTCGCAAGACTCGTTCACCAAAGAAGTACTCAAACAACCTCATTGTTGCACGCAGGAAGAACAAGAGAGCGAAGTAGAGCGGGGGAGAAGACAGAAGATAGGATTTAGAATTTTGGATAATCAGAAAAGCCCCAATCGTTCGGAGAACGATTGGGGCTTTTCTGTGGGCGAGAAGACGGTGTCACTAACTAAGTCCGCGCATGAATTTTTCGGAAAAGGGCTTTCCGAAGGAGAGGAGAACCTGACGCGAAAAGGAATCAAGATTGTCATATCCACGAACCAGGTTTTGAACAGCAAACCATTCCTCGCGACCAGCAGGGCTAATCTCTCGAGAAGAGAGTATCTTTGAAATCATGTCCAGCGTGCGTGCCTGAAACTTTTTGGCGATATCGGTGTGCCCTTGGTCATGCGCCTTAAACATGCGCGCGATTTCCGGCTCAATATTTGCGGCATAAAAAAGTGTATTTTTTTCAAACATATATTTATTCTTCAAATTGAATCCACTTATCATTGTTCCATAATCTTCTTTCGCAAGATCACGAACATTCTTTATAGAAATCGGTTTTTGAAGGAAATGAATAGCCATAGAACCATTTTAACATATGTTAATAAGTGCACGAAATTTTTTGAAGTATGTTAGTTTTTTCCTGAGATTTGGATTTAAGGCTCCGTATGAGGTATTCTATCAACTAACAGGTGTTGCACTTCAGGGTTGAATGTACCCCCATAAAACCTTGACACTTTTTTGTACTGTGATACCCTTAGTTTATGTCTAATAAGAAGTTCGCACAATTCAATACACAGCACAGCAACCTCGCCACACGAGCGGCTTCTTATTGGGGCTATTATTCCACTACCTCTTTGAGTCTAGCTCAAGGTGTCGAAATAATAGCCAAAATCTAAATACCTCCCCAAAAACTATTTCGTCTTCCAATGCTGGCCTCAACCGAGACCAGCATTGTTCTTTGTAGTAGTACGCATCATCAACCTAAACCCTTTATAAGGAGATTCAAAATGAAAACCCAAATAGTAGGTATCATTGGTGTAAATGGTAAATTCGGACAATTTTTCAAGATATTTTTTGAGAAGAGTGGCTATACTGTCACTGGATCAGATGTAATGACAGAGGTTACGAATCGGCATGTTGTAGAACAATCTGACGTAGTGATTTTCTCAGTCCCAATTAACAGTGTTGTTTCTGTCGTTAATGAAGTCGTCAAGTTTTCGCGAGTGGGTCAACTTTTTATGGATGTAACTTCCATTAAAAGTCCTGCAGTTGAAGCAATGATGAGGTCAAAGGCAGATGTAGTTGGACTGCATCCTATGTTTGCACCTACCGTAGAAACATTTCGCGGGCAAGTAATCGTGCGATGTGACGCTCGGCTCACTGATACATGGAGTGTGTGGGTGCAGAGTTTCCTAGAATCAACTAAGGCAACTATAAAAAAAAGCACTCCAGAAGAGCATGATAAGCACATGACAGTTGTGCAAGCATTACCACACGCTGTGAGTCTCATGATGGCAAGAGTTATAGACAGTATGGGTATCAATGTTCTTGAGAGTATGAGTTACACAAGTCCGTTCTATAAAATAGCTTTTGGCTTAATGGGGAGGATCCTGAGCAAAGATTCTGCGATGTACGCAAGTATTCAAATGGAAAATTTGCATGTTCCAGAAGCACTAGAGGAACTTGAACATGAAATTAAGCGATTCAGGGCAATAATAGAAACAAAGGATAAAGGGTTTCGCGCACAAGTATTCAATGCTGATTTTGAGGCTAGCAAAAAACACTTTGGCAAAGAACCCATTGCTAGTGCAGACAAGTTTTTTGATGATGTTATCGGTCTCATGGCTGATTTTTCAGAAGAAAATATGTTTGTATTAGAAGCAGGGAAGGACCAGTCAGGCATCGCACACCAGATTACAGGTATCTTTGCAGGAGCAGGGGTCAATCTCACATCATTCCATTCTCAAAAAATAAAGGAAGGAAAGTTTAGGTTTCTCGTTGGTTTCGATAAGCCAAAAGATTCACCAGCGATTAAGGCGATTGAATCCAAAATCAATGAGATACCTTATGTAAAAATAGTGCAATGAAGCATCTTAGAGGCCAACAGAAATGTTGGCTTCTTTTTCTATTTTGGTCTTCTCTGGTATAGTTAAAAAATGAAGAACAAGATACAAATATTCATGATTCACGGTGGAATGACTTTCAAAAACAAGAAAGATTATTTATCATATTTAAAAAATAGAAACATTTCTCTTGTTAGAAAAGAAGGTTGGGCTGAGGGTTATTTGGACAAAGAACTAGGAAAAGGGTTCGAAATTATTCGTCCGCGAATGCCTATACCTGAGAATGCGAAATATGAAGAATGGAAAATCCATTTTGAGCGATATTTCCTGTATTTACGAAAAAATATAATATTAATAGGCAACTCACTTGGGGGTATCTTCCTAGCAAAGTATTTGTCCGAAAATAAGTTTCCAAAGAAAATACTAGCCACATATTTAGTTTGCCCACCATTTGATGACACCTGTTTTGATGAAGATTTAGTTGGTGGATTTAAATTGAAGCCAAACCTTTCTTTGCTTGAAAAAAATTCAGAGAAACTTACACTGATGTTTTCAATGGATGACGACGATGTCCCTGTAGTTCATGCTGAGAAATATAGAAGTAAGCTTAATAAGGCAAATATTATTATTTACAAGAGCAAAAATGGACATTTTAAAATTTCAAAGTTCCCAGAAATTATTAAGATGATTAAGAAGGATGTTCAAGGAGCGTAAATTATATTTATTTAGATTATGGAAAACAACTTAGAAAAATTGTCATTCTCAGTTGAAACTCCGAATGAAGAAGACTAAACCGAAGTTTGACCGTAATTAGTATAAAAATGCGCGTTTGCAAAAACTCGCATTTCTCCATGATGTGTGAAGGATAATGAATAAAAATTTACTAGGGTCATTTAAAGAGTATTCTTTAATAAGAATAGGCAACCCTATTTCCGAATATGAGAAATGAGGAAGTGAGCGGTAACGTATACATAAAACCCCTGAGCAAAGGAAATTGCTTTGGAGAATGTCCGTAGAGCTACCAAGCGATTATTTAAATTGGATAAGTATGGCAGACAATGTTGATGGTTTAAAAATGATTCACACATCGGTGAACAGAAGCGTTCCTTACGGGAGAGCTAAATTGGTAGACAAAATGGTATCTAAGTATCACCTAAAGTTAACTTTAAAATCCCCGGGCGTCCAAAGAATGGTGGCTGCTTTAGTTGGCGCTTGAAGTACGACATCAACCGAACACACTACACGGAGTATGCCAGTGAAGAATCCCCGCAAGTGAAAGACGAGGCACCACAGCCTCCTATACTGTGGTAAACTATAATTACCAACAAGCTACACCATGGGTTCAGTTCTCATCTCACTGTCTCCGTTGTTGATTATAAATGGGGACAGCCACCATTGTTTTGTAAATAGTGTGGTATAATTTAACATATGCCACGCAACGCAAGAGTAGATGTCGGAGGAGAGATCTATCATGTAATTAACCGTGCAAACGGTCGCCTCCAGATTTTTAATAATGACAAAGATTATGAACTCTTCGAGCAGCTTTTAATAGAGACAAAAGAACTTTTTGGTATGCGCATTCTTGCATACGAATTAATGCCAAACCACTGGCATTTAGTACTCCACCCAAAGAGTGACGGAGACCTTGGTAAATTCATGCATCGATTGAGTAACGCCCACACAAGAAAAGTACACGCACGCACCAACACAAACGGCAGTGGCCACTTGTATCAAGGGCGCTACAAATCTTTTCTTATTGACTCAGAGAATTATCTTTTGACCGTCATTAAATATGTAGAACGCAATGCAGTGCGTGCCAAGATTGTCAGCCATTGTGAAGACTGGCAGTGGGGAAGTGCATGGCGACGTATCTACGGGACAGCAGAACAGAAGAAATTACTCGGAAAGACGCCCACATCGCTTCCTGATGATTATATAAATTGGATTAATACAGTAGACAAAGTTGAGGATCTAAAAATGATTCGCGCCTCAGTAAACAAAAGTGTTCCGTACGGGAGAGATAAATGGGTAGACAAAATGGTAGTAAAATATCACCTTGAATCAACCTTAAAATCTCCCGGGCGCCCAAAGAAAGGGAGTTGATATAATATTACAACACACAAAAGTCAAAAAAATGGTGGCTGTCCCCATTTCCATTTCTTTAAAGTGATATTGATTTCCATAATTTATTAAATCAATTATAATACTAAAGAATAGTAACGTAAACTAGTGATACAGTCAAATCCAGGTCTGCCAAAATGTGGGAAACGGGAAACGGGGACACCATTATTTCAGAAATAGTGTGGTATAATTTTAAACATACTACGTAATTCAAGAGTTAACACTGAAGTGAAGGAGGTTATTTCACGCAATCACATGACATTAAAAACTACAAGGGGGATTGAAATTAAAAAACTTAGGGCAGGGATAGATAAAATAGATAAGGAAATTATTGCCCTACTGGGTGAGCGATTTAAATGGACCAAAAAAGTAGGGGAGTATAAAGCTAAATATGATTTACCTGCAAAGGATGTGGCTCGTGAGCAGCAGGTGTTTAGTGACAGGAGATTGTGGGCAAAGAAGTTTGGAGTTGATGAAGATTTTGCGGTAGAAATTTTTAAGGCAATCATAAAATCAGTAAGGCAAAAACACACGGCTATTAAAAATACAAAGAAGAAAATTTCATAGTTTGAATGTGCTAAAATGAGAGATATGTCAGAAGCACCTAATTCAAAATTTACAAATTATCAGGGAAGTTGGGTGAAGAAATTTGAAGAGGAGAAGAAAAAGCTTCTCGTGGTTTTTGGTGATTTGGCTATTGAAATTCAACATATTGGAAATACTTCAATACCGGGAATGTCGGCAAAGCCAATAATTGATATTGCGGTATTGATTGAATCAATCGATGATATAGATAAAATTGTGTCTATGTTGAACTCGCTGGGATATAGTTATGAGCCGAGCATGTCCTCTGCTGAAAGAATCTTTTTTAGAAAAGGGGAGTCAGTTGAATATCATGTGTCGGTTGCGTGTCCAGCGCATACCTTTTGGTTACGACAAATCTTGTTTAGAGATTATTTGAGGAGTCACTCAGAGTTTGTTAAGGAATACGAAGAACTCAAAAATGGGAATCTAAAAGTAACCCCCGAAGAAGATTTTGAGGATTTGTCTTTCAGTGAGGTATATAATCGTGGTAAGAGTGAATTTGTAAAAAAAGTTTTGGACTTGGCTGAAAAAGAAAAATAGCTAGTTAAATAAGCGCTGAATGCCAAGCTCTGTGCTACAATACGCCTTGTATGGACGATGAAAATAACACACAAATAAATCAAATTGATCAGAAGGAGCAGATTAAAAAGGGACTAAGGGCGATATGGCGCCATGTAAGACCCTTCAAAAGGGAAGTCACACTCTTGGTGATTTTGGGTATTGTGTCAGCAATAGCAAACGGTTTTGTGCCGTATGTGACGGGACGTTTTTTTGACACACTCATTCAGCTTTCTAATGGAACAAATACCATCACCTCAAGCTCGCTCCCCTTGTGGGGGGTTCTTCTTGGTGTCTGGGCCATTGTACAGCTCATTGCGAACAATATTGACTGGGTTATGGATCGCTTGCGCCGGCGTGTAGAGACAGAGGTAGTATTTGGCGTGCAGGTTGGAGGATTTAAACATCTTCTTAATGCCCCACTTATGTATCATAAGAACGTTCACATAAACGGCGTAATACAAAAAATAGGTACCGCAAGTTGGAGAATTTCAGCTATCGTCAAAACAGTTGCAGATATAGCACCGCAGTTCCTAAGTATTATTATCGGCGTCACTCTTGCAGCCAGTATAAACACATTCCTTGCGAGTATTCTTGTGGTAGGTGTTTTCTTTTATGTTGCTCTATTAATAAAAATACTTTTGCCTATTGCCGCAATAGACGCCGCTGCACATAAATCTTGGAATGAAGGGTGGGATGACGCAGCACAGGCTGTGATGCAAATTGAAAGTGTAAAACAAGCTGCGACCGAAGACTACGAGAGTAGTACGGTAATGAACTCTCTGATGAGAAAGACATACAGTCTATGGATGAAGATAGAAAAAAACTGGAGCAATGTCGCCTTCTTCCAGCGTACAATTGTGTTCGTTACACAATTTGCAATGTTTGCGTTTTCAGTAAAATTTGTCTCGAACGGCACAATTACGGTCGGCGAACTTGTCGCGCTCAATGGGTATGCGTTAATGTTTTTTGGACCCTTTGTGTCACTCGGGTATAGCTGGCAAACTATCCAAAATGGTATTACAACAGCTGCACAGGCTGAAGAAATTTTTGATGGGGAAGAGGAAGATTATGAGCCAGAAGGAGCCGTTACTCCCCAGCATTTTTCCGGAGAAGTTGTTTTTGATAATGTTTCCTTTGCGTATGGAGAGGGACAAGCAGACGTGCTCAGCGGTGTAAACTTGAAAGTGAATGCAGGGGAAGTGGTTGCGTTTGTAGGAGAATCTGGGGTAGGTAAGAGCACAACAATTTCGCTCATTTCTGGGTACTATTTCCCATCAAAAGGCCGTGTGCTTGTGGATGGGGTAGATACGCGCAAGCTTTACCTCACAAATCTTAGAAAAAATATTGCCGTAGTGCCACAGGAAGTCGCGCTTTTTAATGATACAATCAAGTCCAACATCTGCTACGGTTCGCCAGATGCAACTGATGATGATATCGCGAGAGCTACGGAGGAGGCACATGCGAGCGAGTTTATTGGAGCGCTTCCTCTCGGCTATGACACTATTGTGGGGGAGAGAGGAGTTAAGCTTTCAGTAGGGCAGAAGCAACGTGTCGCTATCGCACGAGCAATTTTACGTGACCCAAAGATTTTGATTTTAGATGAGCCCACGAGCGCCCTCGATAGTGAGACGGAGCGCAAAGTAACCGAAGCTTTAGAAAAATTAATGAGGGGCCGAACGACGTTTATCATTGCCCATCGCCTTTCCACTGTGCGAAAGGCAGACCGCATCTTTGTGCTCGAAAAAGGAAAGGTAGTCGAGGAGGGAAGTCATGAAGAGCTGATGCAGATCAAAAATGGAAACTATCGCCACCGCTACGAGCTCCACATAGGGCTGGTTTAGGATTTCTTCTAGTATATAAATTATGGAAACAGAAATTGAAGCGAAATTTTTAAATACTGACGTGGGTGCGCTACGCATAGCTTTACAGAAAAGCGGAGCGACTTTGGTACACGAGGAGCGTTTGATGCGGAGGAAAAATTTTGACCACACCGACTCGCATCTGGAGAAAATCGGTGGGAACGAGGATCGAACGAAAACACTAATGGACTTATCAGAAGATTCTTTCCTAAAAAGACTGACTTTCGCACCATTACGGATGCGGAGATACAGAGGGTAGAGTACTTACTAAACAGCCGACCCCGCAAACGACTTGGCTTTAAGACTCCGTATGAGGTATTCTATCAGCTAACAGGTGTTGCACTTCAGGGTTGAATGTACCTGCGAAGGGCTTGACAAAAATATTTAAAAGTGTACTATGATTGGTAGGTTGATGTTCTTTATCAACTAGGAATTTCTTGACAAGTATTTTGCTTGTTGAGCTCTTGCATCACAACGATTCAACTATTGAAGGAGTTGTCATGAATAAATCATTGTTAAGTAGTATCATTCTGGCGACTCTTTTTGTAGTCGTTGGAATGTTAGCAGGATGTGGTGGTGGGGGTGGCGGAGGTTCACCGATCACCGCCACGGCAAATACTACCGCGCAAAACTTAACCGTTGGGCAACCAATGACGAGTGTTTCGCTATTGTCTGCGAATGGTGGTGCAACCCCCTATGTTCACAGTTATACGGGGACATTGCCATCTGGTTTGGTGTTCAACACCAGTACAGGAAAAGTATCAGGAACACCAACTGCTCCGTATTCAACTGCAAACTTGGTTTTCTCAGTAAAGGACGCCAACAATGTGGTAGCAAGCACGACGAGCACGGTTAGTTTTACAGTTACCACTGCCCCGACATATACCGTTTCGGGATGCGTTACGGGCGGAGTACAAGCGGGAGTAACCATTACGGTAAACCCCGGTAACCACGTAACAACAACTGCGACTGATGGATGTTGGAGTTTGGGTGGCTTTGTGAACAATACGTACACAGCGACGCCTACGGAAGCAAGCAATCCAACATTTTCTCCGCCGAGTATTCAGGTTACAGTAAACGGCATGAATGTAACTGATGTAGATTTTACAACACCAGTGCCTGTACGTAGTACAGGGAAGCTTCTGTATCCTTGCCAGCAGGCATTTTGTTCGATGGACCTATCTACGGGGACTATAACTACGATTTGGGGCGGGAATCAATGTTGGTGGGACGGATGTAGTATTGCTTATCCAGACACCATTGTTCCATACCGCAATTCAAATAGCGTTGCGATTATTGGTTCAAATATTCAGAGAATCCATGGTATGTATTTACCTACACTTACTCAAACTGGATGGGTAGAAGGTCAGGGATCTCTCGCTCCAAATTGTCCATCTTGGCCAGCTGACCACCCTAAAGTAAGTTTCGACATCAGCCCTCAGGGGGACTTCGCTGTTATGGCGAGTAATTGTTCACCACCAGGAGACGTAGCGAGAAAGGATATTTTTATCGTTTTGATGGACGGCTCAAATTACTGGGCTCGTGTTACCAATGATGTTGAAGCAGATTCACAACCAGTTATTGGTGGAGTGGATGCGACGACTGGCTATGTTACTGTACTTTTTGTCAGAAATGGTACAGAGATACGGAAACAGGTTTCGGACCCGGCGAATGATTTGCTTATCGGTTATCAGTCGATTATCGCAAGCAATGTGATGACAGGGGTTCGTTCTATGTCAGTTAACGCCGCCTACACGCACCTGGCCTTTATGAAAAATGTGGGGGGAGTATCCCACATTACCATAGTGCCTTTGGCTGGTGGAGCGGAAGTTGATCTTGGTGTGGGCACCGACCCATATTGGACCTTGGACGGTAGTAATCTCATTTTGTACACTGCTGACAATGCACTCTGGGTGATGAATCCAGATGGCACAGGGAAAATGAGTGTTCCTACACCGAGTAATTTACAATACGGTTTAGGCAAGGCTGTTTTTGGACCCCCTGGTTTCTAAGGCGTGAAGTAACATTTAAAGGCAGACATTATAATAATATATAGTGCCTGCCTTTTTTCTTTAATTCCTTAATATACTTTGAATTACGAAACTCAGTAATTCGTCTTTGCGAGGACTCGAAGCAATCCAGAGTTCATCGCGCGTAATCATGGATTGCCACGCGTCGCGCTTCAATCGACATTGCGCACGCAAATCAGTAGATTTGTAGCTTGGCCATAAACTTCTGCAAAATCAGCAATGACAAAAGTGGAGTTTTGTAATTCAAAGTTTTTACAGTTATCCACATCAATTGTCGCTTGTTTTATTTATAAATGGTATAATAACAAGTATCAATATGAAAACATTTTCTATTCACGCGGTGCGCAATTTGTTCGCGTTTGTGATTGCATTAGGACTTGGGTATATAGCATACACAGTGAACCCGACTTCAATTACTGGTCCAAAAGCGGAGGCAGGAACCGATGATAATATTTCTGGCTGGGCGTATTCGCAGGGTGGTGGTACCATGCTGAATGATCCTTTTACGGGTATCGGCTGGATTAGTTTCAATAGTACAAATGAAGGGTCGTCATACACTGGATCTTCATATGGTGTTAATTTGAGCACTACTAAGAAATCAACGGGAGGCACAGGTAATTTTTCTGGTTACGCACATAGTGAAAATATTGGTTGGGTTTCCTTTAATCGCTCCGATACAGGTAATCCGCCAGGTGGACCATTTAATTCAGGAAGTGGTCATATTGCACAAGTTGATTGGTCAACTGGTAAAGTGACTGGTTGGGCACGCGCACTTTCAGGTTGTGAAAATATTCCTCCTGATCCTGCCGCAACTCCGTGTGTCACCGCAGGCAGTGGTCCCGGAAACAATAGTGGTGGTTGGGATGGATGGATTAAACTTTCAAAAGACTCCCCTGATCTGGGAGTTCCCTACGGTGTAGTTTTTTCCGGTAATAAATTTTCTGGCCTTGCTTGGGGCGGGGAAGTGGTGGGCTGGATTGATTTTGGACCAAAGGTAAATGGTATTGATATTGGCGTTAAGCTTGCAGGGCAATCATGTACTGAGGCACAAGTAACTTCCGCTGGAACGTGGGGGACATGCGCGCCATCTAAAACCTGTGCAGTTGGTGATGAAGGGAAAACATTTACAAATCAGAGTGGAATCAGAACTGGCCTTTGTAGCGCAGCAGATGGGGGTGGTGAGGTTGTGGTGACCTGTAATACCGCGACCCTTATCTGTCCTGCCGCTGGCGCTTCGACAGGAAAGACTAAATTCTGGCAGTTCTAGGCAAAGAACGTGGGGAACAAGGGGAAACAAAAGCTGGAACGCCCTTTGCCCTAGGCAAAGGGCGTTCCCTGTGTGTACTCACCGTTCCTCCTGTCCCAAATGTTCCTCCTGTTTTTCGTGATTTGACATTCTCTCCCAATCTGATAGGATACATATCGAGCTCACTCCGAGCTTGTTTTGTTTAGAAAATCAAGTAAGCGTAGCGACTATGATTTACTTAACCCACCAAAATTTGCTTGCCCGCCTTAATTTCTTCGAAATTTTGGTGGACGAGCAAAACTTAGGCGGGTGGTGATTTTCTAAACATCGCCTTGCTCGCTAAGAAAATCAACAATGACACGATCACTAAAAAAAGGACCATTTATTGATGCACGGCTTCTTGAAAAGCTTGTGGGCAAAAGTGCGTCAACCGCAGAAATGATAAAGACCTGGGCACGCTCAAGTCAGATTTCACCTGAAATGGTTGGATTTCTTTTTGGTGTATACAACGGCAAGACACACCTTGAAGTTCGTGTGACTGAGGACATGGTAGGACACAGACTCGGAGAATTTTCACCTACAAAGAAATTTGTGCGACACGGAGGTAAGATGCAGAAGGAGCTTGAGCAGAAGAAAAAAGAAGCTGAAATCACTGCAGCTAAAGCTGCTAAGTCAGAAACTCCTGCCGCTAAGAAAAAGTAGTGAAAATCAATGAGCGAAACGAATATGATTTCCCTACCCAGTTAAATGATTTCAAATTAGTAATATGACACAATTTATGCTAAAATCGCACAACATCAATAATTCCTTAACTGGGTTTTTAATAGTGAATTTGAAATCACGATTTGAGGGCGTCCTCAAATCGTATTTAACCGGGTGGAGATTTTCTAAATCTCGTTTCACTCGTTAAGAAAATCTACCATGAAAGCAATTCTTAGAAGTTATCGTCAAGCTCCTCGCAAGGTCCGCCTTGTAGCAAACCTCATCAAGGGGAAGACTGTTCCTCGCGCACTTGTGGAGCTTGACGTTCTTCCAAAGCGCGCATCGGGCCCAATGAAAAAGCTTTTGATGTCGGCTATTGCAAATGCTAAGGAAAATGATGGTATTGCCCTTGCGGATCTTTTTGTAAAAGAGGTGCGTGTGGACCAGGGGACAATAATGAAGCGTTCAATGCCAAAATCTCACGGCTCTGCACACCCTATTCACAAGCACACCAGTCACATCATGATTGAGCTTATCGCGAGCGCAGACGTAGCTCCATCAAAGAGAGCATCGAAAAAAGCTGAGGCCACAGAAGAAGCACCGAAGGTGTCAAAGAAAGTTGCCCTCGCAAAGGTAAAGGCAGCTGCAAAACCGAAAGCGAAAGTAACGAAAAAAACAAAATAACATGACACACATCGTACATCCATATGCGCATCGTTTGGGAATCATTCGTGACTGGAAGTCGCGCTGGTTTGGTGCAAAAGATGACTATAAGAAGTTTCTCAAGGGAGATATCCTTATTCGTAAGTTTCTTGAGAAGCGCCTTCGCGGGAGCTATGTAGCGGGTACTGAGATAGAACGCAATGCAAAGACATTCCGTATCCTCATCAAAACAGCACGCCCTGGTATGGTTATTGGTCGCGCAGGAGAGGGCTCAGTAAAACTCAAGAACGATATTTTGAAAGAAGCATTTCGTCTTAAGCTCGACATTCCAAAAGACTTCAAGCTTGATATTGAGGAGGTTCGCTCACCAGAGGGCAATGCTTCTGTTGTTTCAGAAATGGTTTGCGAAGGGCTCGAGAAACGTCTTCCATTCCGCATGGTCTTGAAGCAGACTATTGAAAAGATTATGGCAAACCGCGACGTGAAAGGAGCACGTATTGCTATTTCTGGTCGTTTGGGTGGAGCTGAAATGGCGCGCTATGAGCAGATTCGTCGCGGGGGAATTCCTCTTCAGACATTTCGTGCTGATATTGATTTTGCAAAAAACACCGCACGTCTACCTTACGGTGCTATTGGGGTGAAGGTTTGGATTTACAAGGGACAAATTTTTGCTGATACAAAAAAGAAACTTGTAGCTCCTGAGGCACAGCCATTCCAGTAGTCAATTTTTAATATACCAATATGTTATTCCCTAAAAAAGTAAAATACAGAAAGTGGCAGAACGCTCGCAGAAGCGAGGCAAATTTGGCCAAGCCTGAGACACGCGGTATCACTCTTGCGTTTGGTTCTTTTGGTTTAAAAGCAGAGTCACAGGCGCGTGTAAAATCAAACCAGATCGAAGCATCACGAAAGGCTATCGTTCGCACAATTACCAAGGTTGGTAAAATGTGGATTCGTATTTTTCCCGACAGACCATGGACACAAAAAGGCGCACAGGTAGGTATGGGTAAGGGAAAGGGAGAGCTTCAGGGATATGTGTTTGATGTACGCCCAGGTCGCATGCTTTTTGAAGTTGATGGTGTTGATGAAGTAACAGCGGTAAAGGCGCTCAAGAAAGCAGGAGCAAAACTTCCTGTAAAGACACGTATCGTTCGTCGCGTTTCAAATGCCTAAACCGCCCCAGGCGGTCGGCCGACAAACTCGATGAATTTGTTTAGGCATAAATTACTACTATGAAAGAAATTAAAAAAACAACTGCAGATGATTTGGCAAAGCTCCTCACAGAAAAGAGAGAGGAGGTCCGTGCATTTCGTTTTGGCATCGCTGGCTCTGCAAAAAAGAATGTAAAGGCACACAGTGCCTCACGTAAGGAAATCGCACGCATTCTCACTGAGCAAAATTTGAGAGCGAGCACTGCTAATAAAGTAACTGCATAACTATTACTACTATGGAACCCCGTTAGAGGCCGCGGTCGCTAAAATATCATTATCACCAACATGAAAAATCAAAATAATCAAAAAGAAATAAAATCCGATGTAGCAGTCCGACCGCGACCTGCCTCTAACGGGGTGGAAACAACAAACAAAACAAGAAAGCAATTGACTGGAACAGTCGTTTCAGACAAGATGACCAAAACAGTAACGGTTTTGGTAAATCGTTTCGTAAAGCATCCAAAGTATGGAAAGTTTATGAATATCTCCAAGAAATACAAAGCACACGACGAAGCAGGAGCTTACAAAGAGGGAGACAAAGTAACCATCGAAGAGTGTCGCCCAATTTCAAAGGACAAATCCTTTCGAGTTATTTCAAGAAGTGAAACGACTATGAAATAACCGACCCCGTTAAATGATTTCAAATTAAAATTAGTATTACACCCCATGACAAAATCACACACCAGTAACAAAATATTCTCAGTTGGTAAAACAGAGAATTTGAAATCACGATTTGAGGACGCCCTCAAATCGTATTTAACCGGGTGTAGTTTTACTAACCTCGCTTCGCTCACTAAGAAAAACTAACATGATTCAACCACAAACAATTGTAAAGATAGCAGACAACACGGGCGGAAAGATCGGACGCGTGTTTAAAGTACTTGGAAGCTCAAAGAAGCGCTATGCAATGATAGGCGACTTGGTTGTTTTCTCTGTTCAGGTTGCAGAGCCTCGTAAGCAAGTAAAGAAGAAGGACGTGCTCACTGGTCTTGTTGTACGTACACGCAATGCATATCGTCGCAAGGACGGTTCATACATTCGCTTCGATGACAATGCAGTTGTGGTTGTTGATAAAGTAAAAAAGGAGGCAAAAGGTAGTCGTATCTTTGGGCCTATTCCTCGTGAGATTACTGAAATCGGCTACAATAAGATTGGTTCACTTGCTCCTGAAGTCTTGTAAATTAAGGAGCGAAGCGACTGTAATTTACAGACCCAGTTAAATGATTTCAAATTAAAACTAAAATTAACTTCCATGATAAAATCACACAATAGTAATAAAAGGTTCTCGGTTCAAACAACAGAGAATTTGAAATCACGATTTGAGGACGCCCTCAAATCGTATTTAACCGGGTGTAGTTTTACTAACCTCGCTTCGCTCACTAAGAAAAACTAACATGAAACTCAAAAAAGGAGACAACGTGATCATCACCACAGGAAAGGATAAAGGAAAGAAAGGAAAAATTCTTCAGGTTCTTCCATCTGTCAACCGCGTAGTGGTAGAGGGGGCAAATATTTCAAAAATCCACGAGAAGCCTCGCGCAAAGGGTAAGGCAGGGCAGATCGTTGAGAAGGCAATGCCTATCAATGCATCAAACGTGATGATTGTAGACCCAAAGACGGGAGCTCGTACTCGCGTAGGTATCAAGAAGATTGATGGAAAAAATGTTCGCATTGCAAAAAAGAGCGGAAGCGAACTTTCCAAAAAATAAGGAGCGAAAGCGACTGTATTTTTTGAGAACCCAGTTAAATGATTTCAAATT
>JAUSES010000007.1 GCA_030649835.1 bacterium | reverse complement strand
GGAGCTCGTACTCGCGTAGGTATCAAGAAGATTGATGGAAAAAATGTTCGCATTGCAAAAAAGAGCGGAAGCGAACTTTCCAAAAAATAAGGAGCGAAAGCGACTGTATTTTTTGAGAACCCAGTTAAATGATTTCAAATTCGTATGAAATTTTACTACGTGTATGTTTTACGATCAGGTAAAGACAAGAACTTCTACGTTGGATATACAGAAAATTTGAAATCACGATTTGAGCAACATCAAAAAGGGCAGGTAGTATCTACAAAAGAGCGACGCCCAGTAGAAATTATTTACTCAGAAGCATGTCTTGATAAACGTGATGCAATGCACCGCGAAAAATACCTAAAGACATATCTCGGTAGGTGGTTTCTTCAAAACAGGCTCAAATCGTATTTAACCGGGTGATGATTTTAATCTCGTTTCACCCCTTGTTCTATGGCTTGCAAATACTAAAAAATTGTAGTAAGTTACCATAACGTAAGAGGGCAGGTAGACCCGCTCCACTCGTTAAAATCAACCATATGAAATCTAAATTTATATCAGTAAAAGAGAAGCAAGCAGGCGCATACGATGCGATGAAGGCTGAGTTTGGCTACAAGGCTAAGCTTGCATCCCCACGCCTCACAAAGGTGGTTGTATCCGCTACTACGGGACGCTCAAAAGACAAGAATCGCAACGAAATGGTCATGGGACGTATTGCAAAAATTACTGGACAGAAAGCTTCACTTCGCTCTGCAAAAAAGTCTATTGCAGCGTTCAAACTTCGTGAAGGGGACAAGATCGGTGTTGCAGTGACACTTCGTGGCGCGCGCATGATGGGCTTTCTTGATAAATTTTTTAATGTCGCTATTCCACGTACCCGTGACTTCCGCGGTTATGACAAAAAGAGTATCGACGAAATGGGGAACCTTACCCTTGGCGTAAAGGAGCAGACTATTTTTCCTGAATGTGCAGACGAGGATGTGAAAGATCTTTTTGGTTTGGCAGTAACAATGGTGACCACCGCAAAGAACAAAACAGAAGCAACTCGCTTTTTCGAAATTATCGGCGCACCTCTTAAAAAGTAATGGACGGAACAGGGGGAACGCTTGGGACGGGAAGAACATAGGGAACAAAAAACAGAAACGCCATTTGCCAAATGCAAATGGCGTTTCTCACGTGTACTTTATTGTTTCACTTGTCCCAATTGTTCCCATTGTACCCTTTCATTCATCGGGGCTTGCAATTTTCTATGGAAGTGGCATAGTTATCAGTGCCTAATATACGCGGGGTATATTAGGATGAATAAGTACAAACGAAAAGGAAATAAATATGGATAAAGTAAAAAAAGCAATAACTGCTCGTCCGGTGGATGCTGACTATCTTCCTGTCCTTCAAACGGACTATCTTGATAGTAAAGAAGAGCGAGGATCCACAAATGGAACCCCAATCTGTGCGTACTCGGTCCATGTTTCCGCGGAGGATTCAAGTAATACGAATCATAATGTTGGAGTCCACCCATTAATTGGGAATGGTAGAGTTGTAGGATATACGCATTAAGATTCTTTGCTTCATCAACATAATAATAAAACCAAAAATCAAATAAAAGGCTGCTGTGACTAATTTCACAGCGCCTTTTTTGTTTTCACTTATTCTCCCCATTTTGCACCTACGTGCTATCACGAGTAAATGCGAAATGGGGAGATTATGCAAAATGGGTTCTACAACAATTAGTGTGGAAGATTTAACCTAGCTTTTAATGGCTAATTTACTTAAAATTTAAAAATCGTTGTTTTTAAAGTATATTTTGACAAATTTCTTATAAGAAGGA
>JAUSES010000077.1 GCA_030649835.1 bacterium | reverse complement strand
TACTCCACGAGCAGCTTCCGCTACCCGTGCCTTGTTACGACTTAGTCTTTGTCACTGAATTTACCTTAGGCCCGCGCGAGGCGAGACTTCGGGTACTTCCAGCTCCCCTGACTTGACGGGCGGTATTTGATGTTTTATAATGTTACCATTATAATTCTCTTCAACACGGGGCAAGCGGTTTTCCCGCACCCTCGCGTTTTTCAAAGGTTGCTCATTCGACTTTTTTATCGAATTCACTTACATTGCCATGATAAGTTTTAGCTTTCTTCCCAAGAGCACGAAGCTCGTCGCGAAGTTTTACAATTCTGTTAAACCCCTTGTCAGACAAATGTTCCTTGGCACAAACCATGAGAACGATTTGTTTGAAAAGTAGATAAGATTTTTTCTTTTTCGCTTGTAATGGATTCTTATCAAGAAATGGAAATAAATATTCTTTCAAGTCCCAAATGCTCGTAATTTTATACTTCGCATGTGGGTACCATCCATACCGCTCATACGAGCAATCATAAATTTTTCCAATTCCGATAGTTACAAGTATGCGTTCTAAAATTTCTTGATCATCCTTCCGTAATTCCATTTCAAACTCCGGACGAACTTCGAAACCTCGACGCAATGTCTTGTGTTTTCCAATACTGATTGAAAAAGATCCTTCTCCGTCAATAAATCCTGCGACATATTGAGGATTTAACTTTTTCCTTTGAATTTGTTCCTTCCCAATAGGAAGTGCTAGCCCGGGGTTAAACCGAACACCTTTCCTTTTGGTACTACGAACGCTGCTGACTTCTTGCATATCATAAGTATACATTACTATATACCGTACCTCAAGGGGAATTCCCCTCGAGGAATACTGCAAGATCTCCCACGGTAACCGAATACACTATTTTTTCTCATCTCGATACCACGATACGCATAGCAGTTTTTGTAACACAGTAGGTTTCTCCATGTACTCGCAGGATAACCTCTGTTATGCGCCATAACTGGCATTCAAGCTAAGAAATGCTACTTTACTCCTTCATCCCGAGAGGTCACCCTCGAGGGACTAGTATTTCGCTTCAAGACACTGTGAATTGTCTTGGCTGGATTTTTTAGCACTAATTTTTAGTGCTAAAGCACCAACTAGCGTACTCGATCGCATGGCGACCCGAGTACAAGACTTGAGAACGTATTCACCGCGGTGTGCTGACCCGCGATTACTAGCGATTCCAACTTCATGAGGTCAAGTTGCAGACCTCAGTCTGAACTGGGGCTACTTTTATTACGATTAGCTCGGGGTTACCCCGTCGCAACGCGTTGTAGTAGCCATTGTATCACGTGTGTAGCCCAGGGTATCAGAGGGCCATGCTGACCTGGCGTCATCCTCGCCTTCCTCCCCCGATTTTGCTCGGAAGCAAAATCGGAGTAAAAAGTGAAAAGTGCAAAGTCCAAAGTGGGGATTCTCC
>JAUSES010000075.1 GCA_030649835.1 bacterium | reverse complement strand
GCAAGCTGGTGCGAGTTCTGGCGCACGAACTCGGGCACGCGCTTGGCCTCGAACATGTTGCTGATCCGAAAGCTATCATGTACAAGCTCAATCAGAGTGTCAACGAAAAGCTTACAGCTTCCGACCTCGCTGAACTCAAGGCAAAATGTGCGATTTTTTAAGGAGCGAAGCGACTATATAGGCCCCTGCGGTCTCTGTCGCAGTGGCCTATAGTTTGACTTCGAACCCAGTAGGTGATTGTGCTCAATCATCGGACGCCGTGTAAAATCAGAATTTTCCACGCGCCGTCTACAGGTGCCTATCACAAGCGATAGGCCTCCTCGCTTGTCTAAATAAAAATTCAGCATCCCGAGTCTTTGCGAAGGGCGCTATTAATTAGCTCTTCACTTTGTTCGTGATGAATTGACATCGGCAGAAACCATGCTAGGCTTTATGATAGAAGTATAAAAAGAAGGGAGCCAACCAATGAGTATTTTTCAATGGGTTGCCAACACCATCATTACCATAGCTGTTCTGTTCTTTGTTTTCAGCCACCACAGTCTATATTGGAGCTGGAAATTTGGCCCTTATCGTTATTGCTTTCACCTTCGTCTTACCACGGTGGAGGGCATCGTACTTAAAGGTCGAAAGCTTCGACTTTACAAAAAACTGCTTAAGATTCTCTCGAAGTTGAGGAATAGCGATGTTGGTTTGAATTTTCGGTTGGCGCAAGAGTATAATGAGCGCGCCAGGCGTTACAACAGGCTAATGCGACATAGTGGCTATATTTTCGCCACCCACCAGTTTTTGCCTCCAGGAGAATGGCCGATGCGGAAAAGATATCCGTATATCGAGATCAATACACTTAAACCTAGGTATCATGTCTAAAAGAAATAGGCATTTCAGTTTCGTGTAGCCCGCCCAAATTTTGCTTTGCAAAACTTAGGCGGGTTTTTTTATTTTTCCCCACATAATTCTATCCAATACGATGGATATTCTGTGGGAGGCATACAAAAGTTGACAAAAATACTGTTTTCCTATATACTATCCAAATAACTAATCTCATTGGTTTTGCGTTGGGGGATTTCTCCTTAGCGTTCTAGCCGGAAAAATTTCCGAGCTTTATCTAAAAACTGGCGAGACCTAGCCAGTTTTTT
>JAUSES010000071.1 GCA_030649835.1 bacterium | reverse complement strand
GAAACGATATTCAATTTTAGTGTAGCATGTTTACCTAAAGAACTATGATGAATTCATTTGTATTCTCCTTTTAAATTAGAATTTAAAATCCAACAGCAGCCCCGAGTGTAGCATGCTTGTGTGTGGGGGGGGTCAAGCATCCGCACGACTGAAAATAAAAAACCACAGTTTTCACTGTGGTTTTTTATAATCCATATCGATAAGCCGAATTCTGTCCCAGCAAGGTTTAACCTCGCTTTGGATGATCATTTATCTGGGAGTGTGGTTACCCACACCCTCGAGCGGCACTCCGAGCACCATTGCTGGTGCTCGGCACGGCCTTGCACCCAGGTAAGGATTTTGCCGTTTCACCCCTCGCATTACTACGAGGACTAATCCCGAAGGATTCCCTTCACTTTCGATCTGGGCGTCTCTGCTCGCACCTCTCGGATTACTCCTGACGGGCGTTACCCGCTACCCTGCTCCGAGCACCATTGCTGGTGCTCGGGAGTGTTCGGACTTTCCTCCCCGTGAGATAGCTATGTACTATGTGAAATACGATTTTTTATATACCTCTTTCCCCAAGCAGTTTTTAAGTAGTTCTCACGAATCAAGGCGTCTGTTTTTGAAGTAGATGCTTCGTAATATACTAATCTCCAAGGACCTCGATTTTTAGTACTCAGTGACTTATTCTCCTGATGTTCCAAAAACCGACGCTTAAGATCATTCGTGTATCCTACATAAAAATGCTTGGTGGATTCACTTTGTAAAACGTATGTATAATACATAATTATCTCACGGGGCAACCATCTGATATGGGCATTAATATTATACCACTTTTTTATACCAGACACAAGCACAAAAAAATGGAACCACTCTTGAGTGGCTCCATTTTTTTGTGCTTGCGTTACTTAGCTGACTTCTTTGGCTTCTTTTTTTCCTTGTGTGCGTCCTTTCCTTTTGCCATAATGTTTGATATTAAAATATTTAAATAATTAATAACTACTACCCTATTTATTATATCGCGCGTGTAATTTTAGTTCAAGCATATCGCCAACTTTTAACGCGTGATTTTTATAATATCCTGCGTTCACCTCAAGCACATATTGTGCAGGAACATTTGAAACCCTCACTTCTGGGTACGAACTTGGGGTCGCATTTTCCCACACGTCTACGATTTTTTTATCTTCATCAAACCAAATTATGTCTATTGGAAAGAGCATGGCTTTCATCCAGAACCCATACTTTCCTGACTCTTCAAAAATAAAAAACATTCCTTCATTTTGTTTGAGCGCTTTGTGCCCACTCAATCCTTGCTCACGCAAAGCAGGGGTATCTACAATTGTAATTGATATTTCTTCTCCACCAAGAAAAACAAACGCTTCAGTCACTTTCTTAGCAGGCACAGCAAGCATCGCGGTAGCTAAAATAGCTACCGCGATGCTTAGATACAACACGCTTAAAAGGACTCTACCTGTTAGCAGTGTTTTTGAAGACATTTAATTATTTACGTGCCAGGAATCCTCCATCATTACTTTTTCACTTGCTCTTATTTCCATATCAAGGATGTCACTGCTTATGTCAACGTCAAGGGAAGCATTGGCACTGTTCTCGTCTGAGTGCTCCATGGTATTCTCTGCTTGTTTGAACATGCGCTTTGCTGCTTCATAATCACCACGCTTTGCGGCCACTTCCGCATCAAGGAGGAGTTTTCTCGAGGATGCAGATATGTTTGCGGAGGCACCGGCAGCATTCATTTCTGCTCTCATGTGCATTACATCCTCCTGGTGCTTCATCGCTGATGCCTCATCACCCATTATTTCGTCAAAAAGATCTTGCTCATCCATAAGGTCATCGTCTACATCCTCTTCTTCCTTGTCTGCAGCCTCTTTTTCCTTAGTAATAGAGAGGAGTGCCTGAGTCAATCCCTTTATTTGTGGGTCGCCGGGGGCGAGGGCTGCAATCTTTGCGCGTAGCGCAATTTCCGCTCGCGAATACTCATCCTTGTGGTCCTTAAAAATATCCTTGAGTTCATCTTGCATATCATCAAGTTCATCGTCGAGCTCTTTCGCCAGTTCTTTCACATCAGAGCCCTTATCTTTTTCTTCCTTCACGAGTGTCGCAGCGGCAGAAATTTCTGTATCAAAGTCTGATTTTGCAGAAGTCACATCCTCTATTTTAGCTTTTGTGTCCTTGAGTACTTCTTTAATTTCCACTATTCGCTCTTTTGCGTATTCCAAATGAAGGCGAGCTTTCTTTTCTTTGTTAAATGTCAGTGCGGTGTTAAATGCCTCGGTAAGTTTGTCTAAAAAATAGAAGAAATCTCCCGGCAAAAGTCCCGGGTTCGTTACGGTTATTGTCCCTGTTGCCGCCACCGTCCCTGTCGCCCCTGTCTGCGCAAAAGAAACAAATGGCATTGCCATTAACACAATTCCTGCAATTAGTATGTTTTTCATGATGATTAAATATTAACTATTAAACCCTTATTTTTCAAATTTAAGTATACCATTATATCAAACCCCCACTCTATTAATAACGGTGGATAACTAAAAGTCTTACAAAACAAAAACCCAGCAGGCGTGAGCCTGCTGGGTTTTTGTTTTTCGTATAATTACATGCGACGGCTGTTTCCACCGCCAAACTCACGACGTGGTGCGCGCTCCTCAAGAGGACGTGCTTCGTTTACCGTAAGTGTGCGGCCCTGGAAATCTTTTCCGTTCATCTCTGCAATTGCCTTATCAGCATCTGCATCGTTTGCCATTTCAACAAACCCGAAACCCTTTGAGCGACCAGTCATCTTGTCGATGATGATTGCTGCTGAAGTTACCGCTCCCATTTCCCCAAAAGCTGACTTGAGGTCATCTTCTGTGGTTGAGTAAGGAATACCTCCTACGTACAATTTCTTTGCCATAATTCTTTTACTTAATTTGCTTAATTCTAATAAGGCCTCCTGCGCAATAATTTTTGAAACGAAGGCGTTGTATTTTGAGTGAAACGCCGTTAAAAATTTTAAGGAATATTTGATATATTTCGAAAAATTTTTAACAAGTTGTAGCCAAAATTCAATGACTGCAGTAGAAAATTACTGTGCAGGAGGCCCTTGGTAAGATGACCGTTTTCCTCGCCCTCTCACCGAGGCATAGAACCAAGCAAGCACTGAGTGAAAACTTCTTACCATTTAAAGGTACCACGAGGGAAGAAAAAGTACAATATTTGAAAAATGGGGGTGTGGATAACCGAGTGATGCACAAGAGGAACAAAAATGCACACTTGGGACAGAGGGAACGGGGATGCACAGAAATTAGGGAACGCACAGTCGCGTAGCGACTGTGCGTTCCTGCCCCCTCGTCCAAAATGTTCCCTTTGTACACCCCTTGTTCTTCCTGTCCCAGATGTTCCCCTTGTCCCCTCTTAGTTCTTCCTAAACGCTTTCACTCTATCTGCATCAGTCAAAAACTGCTTGCGGAGGCGGACTGACTTCGGTGTGATTTCCAAATATTCTTCTTCAGTCATAGTCTCAAGTCCACGCTCAATGGAAAGGTCAAACGGTGGAGTAAGTACGATAGCCTCATCAGTACCCGATGAACGCATGTTGGAAAGTTGCTTACCTTTTGTCGGGTTCACGGTCATCTCATCACCCTTTGCAGTATTACCAATCACCTGTCCTTCGTACACTTCAATAGCGGGCCCAATGTAAAGTGTGCCACGATCCTGAAGGTTGTAGAGCGAGAATCCAAGTGCTTTGCCGGATGCCATTGAGACCATCGAGCCTGCTGCGCGCTTCACTATCTCCCCTGCGTGAGGGCGGAACTCAACGAAACGGCTTGAAAGGATTCCATCGCCTTTTGTGTCCACCACAAACTGTCCACGGTAACCCAAGAGCCCGCGCGTAGGAATATCAAAAGTAAGACGTGTGATACCATTTTCATCTTTCATGTTGGTCATCATCGCTTTGCGTTTGTTGAGTTTCTCAATCACGCCACCAGAAAGTGCCGTAGGTACATCAATGATGAGCTCCTCGTATGGCTCCATCTTCACACCATTTTCCTCTTTGATAATAACCTGTGGTTGAGACACCTGAAGCTCAAAACCTTCACGACGCATTTGCTCAAGTAAAATTGAAATATGCATTTCTCCACGGCCGTACACTTTGAAGGAATCAATACCAGAAAAATCCACACGAAGCCCCACATTGACCTCAAGCTCACGCTCTAGGCGATCACGAATCTGGCGAATGGTAACAAACTTACCTTCACGTCCTGCAAATGGTGAGTCGTTTACGAAGAAGTTCAAGGAAATTGTTGGTTCATCCACTTTGATAGCGGGGAGCGCTTCTTGGTCTGCAGTTTTGCAAAGTGTTTCTCCAATATATACATCGGGAAGTCCGGCAACCATCACAATGTCGCCCGCAACTGCCTCTTCTACTTCTTTTCTTTCGGTACCTTCAAAAGTGCAGAGCTTAGTTATTTTTCCCGCGCGCGATGTGCCATCCACATTTTTTATTAAAATGCTTTCCCCTGCGTGAATAGTGCCTTCGTAGATACGTCCGATAGCAAGGCGTCCGAGGAAATTGTCGTAACCCAAGTTAAACGGTTGCATACGAAGTGGTGCATGGATGTCAGTCTTTACAGCGGGCACTTTTTCCAAAATGATATCAAGGAGTGGGTTTAAATCTTTTGAATCATCCCCGAGGTTGCGCATTGCAATACCCTGACGACCGATAGCATACACGGTGGTAAAGTCGAGCTGTGCATCAGTAGCGCCGAGCTCAAAGAAAAGCTCAAACACTTCATCATGAACTTCTTTTGGACGTGCTGCTGGTTTGTCGATCTTGTTTAGAACAACAATTGGTTTCAACCCAAGCTCGAGCGACTTCTTGAGCACGAAACGTGTCTGTGGCATTGGACCTTCCTGAGCGTCAACAAGAAGAAGCACCGTATCAATAGAGCGAAGCACGCGCTCCACCTCTGAGCCGAAGTCTGCGTGACCTGGAGTGTCTACAATATTTATTTTTGTGCCCTTATAAAAAACGGAGGTGTTTTTTGCGTAAATAGTAATGCCACGCTCAAGCTCAAGCGCGTTGGAGTCCATCGTTACACCTTCTTTTGTCATTCCGGTCTGGCGCATCAAAGCATCAGTAAGAGTGGTCTTGCCGTGGTCAACGTGCGCGATAATTGCAATATTTCTAATTTCCATGATTGATTTTCTTAACGAACGAAGTGAGTTTTAGAAAATCATCACCCGGTTAAATATCACACGGGGATGACACTCTTTTGAAAAATCGCACTGCTAAACTAATAATCACCAGCTACTAACACAAACTGCGGCTCCCGTGTGATGATTTTTTGTTTTTCAAACAAAAAATCATTTAACTGGGTTAATATAGATTACTATATATTCTGCGCTCGTTCGGAAATTCAAACATATTAGTTTGTATTTCACTCACTCGCTTGAATATAATCTAATGTCGCTACGCTCGTTATCTTATTAAAAAATCCGCACATGCGGGGCTTATATACCAACCAATATACCAGTAATCAATTTGAAAGTCAAATTGTATTTGCTATAATTCGTAAATGAAGAGAATTATAATTTTTCTTGTTCTTCTATATCTAATTTCTGCACTCGGGGTGTGGGCATTTTTTTCAAAAAGTGCGAGCACAACTGCTTCTCTTTCAAAGGAACTTAGTGCTACAAAAAACGAAATCGCTATAGTAAAATCCTCTCTTGATGCAGAAAAAGTAGCGCGTGTGATGTTTGAAGACAAGGTGTCGCACGCCCGCGCAAACGCAACATTTCTTTCCCTTGCCCTCTGCCCAACACTCGAGGCAACAAACAAGGAAGCACCGTGTATTAAAAACAGCACCGAGTGGCTCTCGGAAACATTAGTTTCTGGTACCGCACTCACCTCGCCTGACACTAAAGAAAAGATGGATGCGCTTCTCGTTGCACTCAGCAAAAAAGTAAAACCAACTGCGAAACAACTTTACGAAATGTTAAAGCCAATTGAAGTATCATCACTCAAGGCTCTCGTGGAGAATTTGGAGTAGAGAAAGGGTCTTGAAGTCATTAGCACCCTGCGTGATAAATATCCCCTGCTCTTTGGGCCGCAATATTTGTCCCCTCCAGTATGTCGATATTTTTCTGATACTTTTGGGCGAGACACATCACGTCATCGCCATAAAATTGTAGGCTTTTTTTGTTGACGTTTCCACAGCCTGCAAGGTAGCACATAGCAGCAACAAATTCCGACCGAGAGGTTTTTGCATCTGCACCTGAATCAGAGAGGTACAATCCTGCTGCCATAAATGCATCCTTTGGGTCCCATGGATTTGGTGGAAAATTGCCGGTGAGCTTTCCTACGCGGTCCTTACTCTGCTGGTATTCCCACGGACCCACCCATGAGCCGTCGGGGTTTTTGCTACATTTTCCAGTCGTAGTGTTAACATACCCACTAAAACATGCCCACGTAGAGGGGATGAACTGTGCGGGGCCCATGGCGCCACCATATCCATACCACACGCGTTTTGAAACAGGCATTTTGTCAGGGTTGAGTCCGAGAAGTGAGGTGAGGTATTTAAAAACGGGAACATCACGTGTTTGATGCATGTCCACCGTCCATGTTCCCTTGCCTACATTTTGTCCAAGGTTTGACTCCTCGGCGATAATACCAAGGATAATCGCGGGTCTTACCCCAGTTTTTTCTGCGGCTGCTCTTGCAAATGCAAGCGCTTTTTCAAACGAAATAGCAGTGGAGCCACTCAGGGAGAACAGTTCCGCGCGAATTTGCGCAGCGCTTTGTTGTTTTTCCTTTAGAATTTTTTGGTATGCAACTTCTTGTCCTTTTGTTTCTTTTAGAATGCGTCTCTTTTCTGCTTCGTTTGCTTCTATGCGCTTTTTTTCAAGCTCTTGAATTTTACGTAAATCTGTTTCCTCAGATTTTTTACCCTCTAGAACTTTCTTTTCCTCTTCCGTAGCCTTTTTTGCTACACCCACTGCTTCAAGAGACTCCCCTATTGCTTCTTCAACATATTGAAAATTATCTAAATCAACAAAAAATTCAGAAAAGTTTTTGTCGGAGAGTGCCACCTCAACAATGGAATACGTATCCAACTCATTGGTACGGCGCATGAGTGAAGCGAGGGTCTCGCGCTCCCTATTTATTTTTGCAGAATATTTTACAATCGTACGGTTCTTTGCGCCGATATCATCCACAAGCCCCGCAATAGAGAGGTCGCGCGCCTTGATAGACAGCTTTGCTTTTTGTATTTGCGCGGTAAGGATAGCCACGTCGCGTTCAAGGGAAACTCCTTCTTTTTGCTTTGCTTCAAGCACCGTTTTTTGCGCATTTATTTCTCTATCAATAATTGCAAGGTCTGCCTCTAGCTTTGCCCTGCGCGCAAGTACGTCGTCGGCAACTTCTTGCGCGCTCACCATAGTGGAAAACCCTCCCAAAAAAATGGGTAGGATAATGAGGGTAAAAATTATCATTCCAAAAACAGTTTTAGACATGGGACTATTATAACAAAAACTGCGCCGATGACGTAGTCATCGGCGCAGTTTTTCTTTTGTTTAAAAAATTACTTTCCTTCAGCTGACGCTGGCGCTTCTGCTCCCTCCTCTTCCTTCTTACCCTTCTTTTCTACTTCAATAGCGGAGAGATCCATCACTGGAGCTTCAATAGGCTCATCTTTTGCAACAGCGATCGCTGCGACAACGTCAGTACCAAGTGTTACGAGAGTAATACCCTTTGGAAGCACGATGCTTGAAGCCAAGATTTGGCTATCGAGTGTTTCGAGAGCTCCAATATCAATAGTAAAATTGTGAGGGAGATTTTCTGGCTGACCTTTTACTTCTACTTCGTGAAGAACCTTCACGAGAGAACCACCAAGGTCCTTTACAGCAATGGAAACCCCGGTAAACTCAACTGGAATATGTACGGAAACTTCCTGTCCTTTTTCCAATGCATAAAAGTCTACGTGAATAGGCTGTCCTTTGATAGGGTCTACTTGCACCTCGTGAATAAGCGCAGAAACTTTACCTTTTGGCATTTCAAGAGTAACCACCGTTGACTCCCCTGCTTGTTTCCAAACTTTCTTAAATGTATTGAGCGGAAATACGCACGCAGTTGATGCTTCTTTGTGTCCATAATAAACAGCCGGCACAAAACCCTCAGCGCGAATAGCTGCAAGCTTTCTTTTTGGGTCCCTCATTTCTCCTTTTAGTGTGATATTCATATTGCAGTAGTATACGGATTTTTTGAATAAATGCAAGTAAAAAGGGAACATTTGAGACAGACGGGACAAGGGTAACAAAGATTCACAAGAAATCAATTCTTAAAGCCCTGAAAACAACCTCAACCTCGCCTCAATCACTTTTTGCATTGTTTCCGTGGGTTCTTTCATCACTTTGTAGGGTGCTACTTCGTCGGGGTGTGCGGTGAGGTACTCACTAAGAGTTTTCACAAATGCTACACGGATTTCTGTGTTGATATGCACCAAGCTTATCCCCGCCTTGATCGCCTCGCGGAAATCCTCATCTGATGTGCCTGACCCCCCGTGGAGAACTAGGGGCACTCCTGCTGCAGCGCGCACTTTGCTAATGCGAGCAATATCGAGACGTGGCTCGGGTGCATTCCGAAGCATCCCGTGCATGTTTCCTACTGCGGGGGCGAAAAGATCCACTCCAGTCTCACGCACAAATCGTTCTGCCTGCTCTGGCGATGTGAGTGTTGAATCATCAAACTTTACGCCCTCTGGAATTGCATCCAAAACTTTTGACGAGGTGCCAATATAGCCTACCTCTGCCTCCACGAGTACATCTCTTCCGCATGCGCGCGCATAATCCACACACTCCTTTGTCTTTGCTATATTTTCTTCAAAAGAAAGTTTAGCCCCGTCAAATATCACCGCATCAAAACCTGCATCAATAGCTTCCTTCACACGCTCCACCGAGTATGTGTGGTCGGCGTTGATATAAATAGGATGCTCATATTCTTCGCGAATACTTTTTACCAATGCGACTGCTTGCTTCACGCCCACAAAATCCCGCTCACCTTCAGAGAGCCCAATGATAACCGGAAGGTCAAGCGACTTTGCCGCACGAAAAATCGCCCACAAACCCTCGAGGTTTGAAATATTGAAATGTCCGACTGCGATATGATTCTTTTCTGCGTCGGCAATAACTTCTCGTAATGTTGGAATATTTTTCATAAAATTTATTTTGGTTCACCCTTTAATATAGTAACTCCCGTATCATAGCTGTCTTTAACCCAAGAAACATTCCCGAAGATCGGCCCCAAAATACCGAGTACGATAGTCGCCAATATTGCTGAACCCACAAAGAAGCCGACACCATAAATGACTCCCATTGTAAAAATATGCTTAATCGAAAGTTGTCGGGCTATTTTTTTATTAAGAGCCTCAAGCTGTTCGATAATTTTGTCTCGTTGTTGTTCTACCTCCATATCGTCTGTTAATTGCCACAATTGGCCCTTAATATTCCAACTATTCGTTCATTCTACCACAATCTCTTTCGCATATGCTAGAATACTAGTACTTATTCAGTAATTTAAGAACCAGAATGGAAAAAACAGAGCAATTGGACTTCGTAGGAATTGGTGACACTGTCGTTGACGCATTTATTCGTCTCAAGCAAGATCAGGCACACGCAGTATGTAAAATAGACAACAGTTCATGCGAGATTTGCATGCCATTCGGCGCAAAAGTTCCCTATGACTTTGTAAGAGTTGTCCACGCCGTGGGTAACAGTGCAAACGCCTGCGTATCTGCGTCACGCCTCGGGCTCAAGAGTGCGCTCATTACCAACCTCGGTAACGATGATGACGGAGCAAAATGTCTTGCTTCCCTTCAAAAAGACGGGGTGAGTACAGAATATATAAAGCAATTCAACGACATTAAAACCAACTATCACTATGTGCTTTGGTACGACAGTGAGCGCACAATTCTCATCAAGCACGAGGACTTCCCTTACACACTCCCCTTGGGCGATGTAGGCCCAAAGTGGCTTTATCTTTCTTCTCTGAACGAAAAATCGCTTGAGTTCCATCATGAGATCGCCTCATACCTCGCAAAACACCCAGAAACAAAACTCTCCTTTCAGCCAGGTGGATTTCAGATTAAACTTGGTGTCGAGGCGCTCAAAGACCTCTATGCGCATACCGAAGTTTTCTTTTGTAATGTTGAGGAGGCACGTCTCATTTTAAAAACAGAAGAGCCAGAACCAAAAAATCTTGTAAAAATGATTTCTGCACTCGGACCAAAGACCGTCGTCGTAACCGACGGACCAAAGGGTGCGTACGTTTTTGATGGCGTAGACGCGTGGTTTATGCCCATCTATCCAGACCCTGTGCCTCCATACGAACGCACTGGTGCTGGTGACTCATTTGCATCTGCTTTCGTTTCAGCACTTGCACTAGGCAAAACTCCTTCTGAGGCAATCACTTGGGCGCCTATCAACTCCATGTCTGTAGTACAAAAAATTGGCGCACAAGAAGGACTCCTCACCCGTGAAGCTCTTGAAAAACTTCTTGCCGAAGCTCCAGAGAACTACAAGGCAGTTAAGATTAGTTAGTAGCCAGTAGTGAATAGCCACTAAAAAACAAAAAAACACCCGGCCATTCTAGAGTGGCCGGGTGTTTTTTGGCTTTTGTTTTAATTTTTGGCTGGACGTAGAATGTCTGCTCCCCTCTCAAAATTTTCTTGTACCCACGGGATTTTTGCCACGGTTGGACCAAAGACACCAAGAGCAATTGTAGCTATTATTGCTGAACCCAGAAAGAAGCCCACGCCGTAAATAATTCCCGTTAAAAATATGCGCTTTATCTCCAACTGTTTTGCAAGCTTCGCATTGAGCGCTTCAAGCTGGTCAATCATTTCGTCTCGTTGATTTTCTGGTTCCATTTTATAAAAGTTTTATAAACTCATCTCGCGTGATGCTCACGTCACGAAGAGTGGCGAGCAAGGTTCCTATTGGAATATCTTTTCCTGCGTGAATAGATACGGTAGTACGTCGTCCGTCAGTGTGCTTCATAATAAGATGACTTGTTCCACCTTGCCGATGCTTTTCAAAACCTAGTTTCTCCAAAACGGAAATCAGTTCCTTATCTTTTACTGCTGGTAACTTCGGCATGGTATTTAGTGTGCGAGAGTAAGGTCTCTCTCGCCGATTGTCTCAAAAGATTCAAAACCGCGGTCCGTAGGAATTTGCTCACCATCTGCAATAAGACTTGCAACATATGCAGAAATTGCATCTTTCAGATTTTTCTGCGTATCCTCGAGTGTTTCACCCCAAGTATGACATCCAGAAAGAGCAGGCGCATAACCATGGTAAGTCCCCTTTTCGTCGGGCTCAATAATTGTGCGAAATGTATAATTCATATTTATTATAATGCCACAAGGATTTATTCTTTGCAAATTCTATAAAAGTTTTTTAAATAAGTTCGAGTGGTTTACTCGCAAAACTTTTGTCAATCATATATGTTAATTATAGCACCTTCCGCACTGCTTCCTTAATGTGGCTGATTCCCATACCATAGTGTTCCAAAAGTTCGGCGGGAGTTCCTGACTGACCAAATAAATCCTGTACACCGATGAACGCCATCTTTGTTGGGTGCTCAATCGCGAGAATTTCTGCAACTGCAGAGCCCATACCGCCAGCGACCTGGTGTTCTTCCACCGTCACTATCGAGCCACACTCTTTTGCGAGCGCGATGACCGCTTCGCGATCCATCGGCTTCACGGTTCCAATATTTAAAACTATGCTTCCTGTACCCTCTTCTTCAAGTTCTTTCCCCGCGATGATTGCATTATACACGAGAGAGCCACAAGCAATGATTCCAACCTTAGGTGCACTTGCTGAACGGAAAAATTCTTGTGCTTTGCCGATTTCAAATGGAGTATCTTCTGTCGTAATAATAGGCGTCTTTTCCCGAGCAAGACGAATGTATGTGGGAGAATTCGTTTTTGCACACGCAATCGTAGCCTTCCTTGCCTCAATACTATCGCACGGCGTAATGACTACCATTCGTGGCATCACCCGCGTGAGTGCGATATCCTCACAGGCCTGATGTGTCCCCCCATCGGGACCCACCGACACCCCCGCATGGGAGCCCGCAATTTTTACAGGGCGGTCATTGTAGCAAATGTTTGTACGAATTTGCTCCCAGTTTCTGCCGGGGCTAAACATTGCATAGGACGAAATAAATGGAATCTTGCCCATCGCTGCCATCCCGCTTGCAACAGATGCCGACGACTGTTCCATAATTCCCATCTCAAAAAATCGCTTTGGGAATTCTTTTGCAAATGCGTCCATCTTTGTAGACTCGGTAAGGTCGCAACACATCGCCACCACACGCTCATCCGCGCGCCCAGCGAGCACCAAGCCCTCGCCAAAGCCCGCACGTATCGGCGCTTGCTCTACATCAGTATCAAAAAGTTTTGGATTAAGGGGAATTTTCATAGTATTTTTATAAACCTTTTGACTGTAAGCACCATTTGTAATAACTATTGTAGTCCCCTTCCATAAATCCTCCTTCCGCCGCTAATCCATTTTTCAAATCCTCCTTTTTAGCCTTTTCTACCGCTGATTCTTTTGCTTCATTATAACAATCCTTTTTAATAAGACTTGGTCTTGTCTCGAACCAGTAGAAAGAGAATGCTAAAATTATTAGCGCTATTATAATTATTCCCCTGTATTCTTTTATTTTTTCCATATTCTATATTCTAACTTCAATATTCTACCCCTCTCTATTTTACCACCAACCGTAATCCCAAACCAGCTGTAACTTTTTTAACAAATGAGAGCGTTGGACTTACTCTACCAGATTCAAAACGCGCCAGAGCAGACTGTTCAACTCCAATTTTTTCTGCCAGTGCTTTTTGTGTCAACTTCTTTTGTGAGCGTTTTTTAATAAGAGCCTCTATAAGCTTGTACTCCATATCAAGTTCATCATACAAACGCTTTGTTTCAGGGTCTTTTAACATCCGACGCTTTATTGTTTCAAACGGAATTAATTTAATAGGTTTTTGTGATTTCATGGCATTTATAATATAACATATATGTTATTAACTTTCAAGAAACTTTTTACGTTCTATTGCAACCTGTATGTTCCCAAGGGTCAGCTTTTGACTCTTTTTTAGAAAGACAGAAAGTAGCACGATTTGCCCTAGGTGAAATGTATAAAATACTCGCACACTCTGCACCCCTTTAATACGTAGTTCGTATAAATTATCCTTAATCTTCCTGCTGTGTGGTAACCCAATGTGGTATTCCTTAAGTTTTAAAAATTCTATAGCGCGCAAAATTTTTACTTGCGTTGGCTTGTCAAAAGAACTGATCGTTTTTTCTATGTCAGAGTGTATTGCTGTTACTTCCATAATTTTATTTCTGCGTAAGTCCGCGTCCGTTCCGCAATCTTCCGCATTTACTAACTATTCGTGTTCGCTGGCAATCCGCCCCCCGAGGGTCCTAAGCTCCGCAAGAGCCTTCTCGCCCTGCTCTTTGCTCGGCGGGTTGCCGTGCCACTTGTAGTCGTATTCAAACATGTCTACGCCCTTGCCGGGAATAGTGTGTGCGATGATGACGGACGGCTTTTCAAAAATCGCCCGTGCGGTGTCCACTGCATTCACGATCGCCTCCATATTGTGTCCATCTATCTCAAGCACGTGCCAGCCAAACGCCGCCCACTTGAGCGCGAGCGGTTCGAGGGGCATGATGTTTTCGGTGTAGCCGTCAATCTGGATGTTGTTACGGTCTACAATAGCGACGAGGTTATGAAGTTTTTCTTTTCCTGCGAGCATCGCTGCCTCCCACACCTGCCCCTCGTTCAACTCCCCGTCACCAAGGAAACAATACACGGTCCTGTTTGAATTTTGCCCACGATCGAGACGGTCAACTATCGCCATACCCACTGCCTGTGAAAGCCCTTGCCCCAAGGGTCCCGAGCTTGTCTCAAGCATTGGCAAATATTCGCGATGCGGATGCCCCTGCAGGCGTGAACCAAACTTGCGAAGCGTCTTCAATTCCTCCACGGGGAAATACCCAGCGTGAGCCATTGTGGCGTAGAGCACGGGACAAATGTGCCCGTTGGAAAGCACAAGGCGATCCCGTTCCTCCCATGTGGGATTCTTTGGATCGTGTTTTAGGATATGAAAATAAAACGCAGTGAAGATGTCTGCCATACCGAGTGGGCCCGCGGTGTGCCCGGACTTTGCTTCCACAAGCGCCTCGATAATACTCTTACGAATCTCATTCGCCTTTTCTTCGAGAAGTTTTATTTTGTCGTCAGTGAGGTGGGACATGGGAAAGGTTTTAGGTTTTAGTTGGTAGGTGTTAGGAAATTCACGAGGCATAACTTTTCATAATTTGCAGATACTTTGAATTATGAAATTCTCATTTTCCGTCTTTGCGAATCAGTACTCTGATGTGGCAATCTAGGGGTTACTAGGCATAATTCTAGATTGCTTCGCTTTGCTCGCAAAGACGATGCAAAAATACTGGAGTTTCTTAATTCGTATAAAGGACGCAAGTCAGCTATAATGTACGACTTGAGGTGTGGGCTCACGCTTGACTCGGTTACCAAATCAACATCTCTTCCTAAAGAGGCTACGAGCGCGTCACGAAATTGTATGTACTGCACCAAATCCATCTTGGTGCCAAGTTTTACCATAATATCAATATCGCTATCTGCTGTATTGTCTCCACGCGAAAAAGAACCGAACACGGATGCGCGAGCAATGCCGTAGCGCTCAAATACGGGGGAAGCTTTTCTCTTTATCTCTTGTAATTCCATATACAACTATTGTACCAAATTCTTCATCTCTGCGATAGTCTGAGTGAAGTCATCAGCTTCTAAAATTGCTGAGCCTGCTACGAGGCGGGTGGCCCCTGCGTCGACGAGACCACGCGCGGTGTCCATGTTTACTGAGCCGTCGATGCTGATAGGCATTTGAGGGGTGCGTGCGCGAAGCGCGCGCACTTTTTCCAACACCCGCTCATCAAACGCCTCCCCCTGAAAACCGATTCGCTCAATTCCCATACACTGTACAAAATCAATACGGTCAAAATACGGCTCGAGTGCTGAGAGCGGCGTCGTAGTGTTTATAGCAAGCCCAAGCTCAATCAAACCTTGAGGGATCGCACCCCGAATTATCTCGAAGTCATTCATCGATTCCACATGCACAATAACCCGGCTCGCACCTGCACTCACCCACTTACTTACCACAAGCTCGGGATTCTCGATCATCAAGTCTACTTCAAAATTAATTTCCTCCCACCTCGGCATCCCTTCTTCTTCCGTACTGATTTTCTCAAAATGCGCATCGCGCGGATACGGCCACGTACGTACGGGTACGAATTTCCCGTCCATAATATCGAGCTGTACCATTGGCACCACACCCACAAAAAGGCTCATCATCTCATCGAGATACTCGTAGTCCTTCGGTATTATTGCAGGAATGATTTCGATCATGGGGTTTTAATTACAAATTTTAAATTTTTAATTTCAAAATAAATCTTAATGCATTAATTCTTAAATTTGAAAATTCTAATTTATTTAAAAATTTGAAATTTAACATTTAAAATTCAAAACTCATCGAGTTTTGCTATGCGGCGCGCATGCCTCTCGTCTCCACTAAACGCAGTCTCAAGCCAGACACGCACCACCTCGCGCGCTTCGTCCTCATCAACAAATCTCGCCCCAAGCGAAAGGATATTTGCATCATTGTGTTCACGAGAAAGCACTGCAATATCAAATGGTCCTCCATAGTACACCGCTGCGCGCACACCTTTCACCCTGTTTGCACATATTGCTTCCCCTTGCCCAGAGCCACCAATTATAATCCCTCGCGACTGTGTGTCCTTTGCAACCGCCTCTGCAACGGGTCGAATAAAATCCGGATAGTCATCGAGTGCCTCGAGTATGTGTGCACCCATGTCCTCCACCTCATGCCCCTCTGCACGGAAAAACGGCAAGAGTTTTTCTTTAAGTTCAAATCCAGCGTGATCGCTACCGATAAATATCTTCATAAGATTTGTTTTGATTGCCAGTAAGTGTCCTCTGTCTTTGCGAGCGTAGCGTGGCAATCCAGGGCATGTGGCACGAACACTAGATTGCTTCGAGTACTCGCAAAGACGAAGGAAATCGCTGTCAGTTGTTTACTAAAGATTCTGCGCTACCTTAACTACGTGTTTGACGAGCGTATTCGTATACCCCATTTCGTTATCATACCACGACATTACCTTCACAAGGTTGCCATCTACAACCCGCGTAAGATCAAGATCAGCGATTGCGCCATACAGAGCGCCCACAATATCGGAAGACACAATCGGCTCATCCGTCACAGTAAAAATTCCTTCCCAACGTGGGTCTTTTGATGCATCCCGAAGAATTTGATTCACCTCCTCGACACTCGTATTTCTTTTCGCAATAAACGTAATGTCGGCAATGGAACCCGCAATAACCGGCACACGCACTGCAATACCGTCGAACTTCCCAACGAGGCTCGGTACTGCCTCGGTGACCGCAATAGCTGCACCTGTCGACGAGGGCACCATGTTTGCAGCTCCTGCACGCCCCCCACGAAGATCCTTCCCTCCGGGGCCGTCTACAATCTTCTGCGTACCGGTGTATGCGTGCGTTGTGTTGAGCACCGCTTTTTCAATACCGATTGTGTCATTCAAAATAGTGATCACCGGTGAAGCAGCGTTCGTGGTACATGAAGCGTTAGAAGAAATCTGACAGGTCGAAAGTTTCTCATCGTTGATACCCATGAGCACTGTTGCGCCAGTAATGCCAGCCACCTCCTCGCCTTTTACGGGCGCCGTAATAACCACGCGCTTCGCACCCGCGTCCAAGTGTACTTTTGATTTTTCGTAGCTGGTGAAAAAGCCGGTGGACTCTACCACGATATCCACATTGTATTTCGCCCACGGAAGCTTCGTGGCATCTTTTTCCTGGATAAGCGCAACCTTCTCGCCACCCACGATAAAGCCGGGCTCATCTCCACCCACCATCTCCACATCAAAATCAGCCTTGCCATATGCTGTGTCGTATTTCAAAAGATACGCCATGTTTGATGGGTCACCAAGGTCATTCACCGCAACAATCTCAATCTCTGGCCTCGTGCGCGCCAATTTATAAAACGCCCGCCCAATCCTCCCAAACCCATTTATCGCTACGCGTACTTTTTTCATGCTGATTTTAAAGGAGTGCAACGACTATTAAAATCGCACCCGGTTAAATGATTCCCGCAAGGGAATCCCCGCCCTGCGGGATTTAACTGGGTAGACGACCCAACTTCGCTTTTTCTCATTAATTTAATTATTAAAACTATCAATCTATTTTAGCCTATATACATTTGTTTAACAAATGCATCGGCCGAACAATGCTATGCATTGTTTTAGGCATACCCAACAAAAAAGCACACATTTGTGTGCTTTTTTGTTGTGTGTTTATTTCAAAACTAACTTGTTCCACAATTGATAAACATACACAAAATAGTATTCATAAAATGACCACCAAAAAATATAAGTAACAAGACAGCGACGAAAGACACACATACTACGATTAGCTTAAACTTTGGAATGTGAAATACCTCCATCCAGTGCCCACTATTGAATCTTTTAAAAATAATCCAGAGATATGCAATTATTGCTACGTCGAATATCATAGCGTAGATATCATAGGCATCTATGTTATTTCCGGTTAACAGCAGATATGATGTTTCACCAATTACAGCAATAGTGTAGACATATAAAGCCCATCGACGCATCCGTCTTATATCAAGTGCCACAAAAATCAAAACAATTCCATAAATTAGCATCCAAATACCCGAAGGAAAACTGTTAGAAATTCCTGGGAACAAGGCCTCGATGCTACCTGTCCATATTGTACCAACAGCGTCCACAAGAATGAGTATCGCGATGATGATTACAGGTAGCGGTGTCTTAGTATCCACTCCCACTATTGAAGTACCTTTTACTGATTCTTGCTGAAGTTGTTCCATTATTTTATTTGTTAAATCACGCTCATACGAGGGATAAAGCTCCTCGGGTTAAAACTATACGAATATTTTAACATACCCAACAAAAAAGAGCACTAACTTAGTTACCTTTTTAAAAAAATTTAAATCTTGCTCATAAACCATATCAAAAAACGACCTAACAAAATTAAAATCACAAGTGAAGCAATGCTTCCTACGATTAATTCAGGGTTAGCTATTAAAAATGCTAAGGTAATTTTATTATCAGTTTTTTTTACTTCATCTATCACATGAAAAATAAAAACTATGCTCCCGATAAGTCCTGCCAACATTAGACCCACAGTGCCAATTAAGGTGCCAATTACTGCGAGAGCAATATTTTCGGTCATTCCTCCAATAAAAAGTCCCCCAAAAATAATGAATCCCAGTATCCAAGAAAGGATTATTGTTATTTTTATAAGCATGTATAAATCATATACTATTCCAACCCCTCCTCAAAAAGTGTCTTAAGTGTTCCGGGGTTTCCACTTCCCTTTGACGCCTTCATCCCCTGCCCTACAAAAAACTGAAGGAGCGCAACTTTACCTGATTTGTAATCGGCTACAACGGTAGGATTTGCAGAAATTACTTCCTCAACAATTTTTTTGAGCGCTTCAATATCGTTTTTTTGAATAAGATTATGTTTTTTTGCAATCTCGTGTGGGTGTCCGCCTTCTGTGTACAAAATTGCGAGTGTGTCTTTTGCTCCGCGTGAGGACAAATCCCCTGCTTTAATCATGGTCACCAAATCGGCAAGAGACTTGCCTGTTACATTCTCAATTGACTCCGAACCCTTCATAAGTCCTACTAGGTCTGATGTAATATAATTCTCGATAAGCGCTGCCGATGGGCGATCACCACCAATTTCATTTACTGCATCTTCAAAAAGCCCGCCAAGTATTTTGTCAGCCACAAACACTTCCGCATTTTCTGTCTTCACCCCATACTCGCGTACGAGGCGTGCGCGCTTCTCCCACGGAAGCTCGGGCATTGTGGCTCTTAGAACATCGCTGGCAAATTCAGGAATCTCTGAAATTTTAAGTTTAGGTAAATCTGGGTCTGGAAAATAGCGGTAGTCATGCGCGCTCTCTTTCTTGCGTTGTGAAAATGTTTTTTGTCCTCCCTCATCCCATCCGCGAGTTTCTTGCACAATCTCACCAGGTCCGCCATCTAAAATTTTTGTCATTCGCTCTACCTCGTACGCGATTGCGCGCTCCACCGAACGGAATGAGTTAAGATTTTTCACCTCCACCTTTGTGCCAAGTTTATCGGTCTTTGATATTGAAATATTTGCTTCAACACGCATCTCCCCTTTTTCCATATTTGCATCTGACACTCTAAGTGTACGGAGAAGGAGCTGAAGCTCGCGCGCAAATGCACCGGCCTCTTCTGCGGTGTGGATGACAGGCTTCGTAACGAGCTCCATCAAGGGCACCCCCGCGCGGTTATAATCCACCAAGCTCGCCTCTTTTCCCTCATGCGACGAACTCGCTGTGTCTTCCTCCAAATGCACGCGCTCAATAGCGACACCGTTTAACATGCCGTTTGAAACAAGGGGGTATTTGTACTGGCTGATTTGATACCCCTTTGGAATGTCTGGATAAAAATAGTTCTTGCGGTCAAACTCAGTAAAGTCTGCGAGGTCGCTCCCAAGCGCCGTCCCCACACGAAGAACATGGTGAACCGCCTGCTTATTAATCACCGGCAACGTCCCGGGGTGTGCCATACACACCGGGCAAATATTCACGTTCGGCTCCGCATTAAAGGGGTCATTCGCCGAATTGCAGAACATTTTTGTCTTCGTTTTCAGTTCCGCGTGGACTTCTAGTCCCACCGTTAGTTTGTAGCTCATAGGCGAGATTATAGCATAAAATATCTCTTCACCTACTTACAAACCCCGCCGAATAGTCCGCTGAAGAAGCAAGAGATTGATCTCCAAAACCCTTTCTTTGCTGGCTCTGGTGTCGGTGTGGGTGCAGTGGGTACAACAATAGACTGTTCAGAAATTGTCGATGTGATTTCTGGAAGAGTTGCTGTCGTGGTTCCCTTTTTAGATATGCTCGTTGGCGGTGTAACTTTTGCCTTTGAAGTAGCTGATGGTTTGGAAATTTTTGTTGTGGTATCTGCTGCAGTAATCGTAAATGGTTTCGCACTCACGCCAAAAAGAAGGCATCCATTTTTCATCGCATCATACTCCGCGAACCAACCCGCACAGTTTAATCCTATAGCGACTCTGTATTTTCCTGGGGGGAGATCGGGTTCAAGCTCTGGTGAGCCTATTGGTACAGTAAAATCCATAACACCGCTATTAGAACTAGTTGCAAAGTTTGGTTGAGAGTACCGATACTGAGTTAAGTTTTCATCAAAAAAACTTAAGGAGATTGATTTTATTTTTTCCTGACTTGGGATTACTTTCCACTTTAGTTTATATGTCTCACCAATTTGCCATGATTCCCCTCCATTTGGGGTAATAAGTGAAAATTGAGTTGTTTTTGTGCCAACAACTATATTAACAGGAGCATCACTTTCGTCGAAAATTTGGGAAAAATCCACATCCTCAATTCGAACACGGTAAATACCCGGAGGGGTACTTGGATCAACATATACACTAGCACCACGGTCATCAGGAAAACGTTCAACATAATCTGCAACTAATCTTTTTGAACCAGCCAAAGGACCCGATACTCCAACAAGAAAGACCTGAGCTGTGGGCCACATATGATACTGACTTGCCTGTTTCCAATGAATCTTTAAAAAAGTTCCTGCCGTAATCTGTTCCCCTCCATTTGGGCTCAAAAGTGAGATCGACGTGCCTGCTGGTGGCTTTTTTTCTATAATATTAAATGGCACGTCACTCTTATCATAAAAACATCCATCATTCGTAGCACTGCATTCCATAACCGTATCGTTTAAAATAACTACTCGATATTTCCCAAGAGCTATGTTTGATGGAATTGTCCATGAATAACTATTCATAATACCGTCAGTTCTTTTAACCTGGGTTATAAAATTAGATGTTCCAGAAACCTCATCAACAAATGTAATGCTAGCCAAGCCAGTAGAAGTTTTTGAGTTATCGCTTGTCCATTTAATTACATACGTACTCCCTCGCTCTAAGGATTCTGCAGAATCAGGGGCAACTACTTTTATAACTGGGGCAATAACGGCTGTTGCGCAAGATTCCCCCGTGAGAGTACTCATTCCAGAAGGGGAAGTACACCCTGGGATAGTAGAGTAAGCAAAAGACAAAAATGGAAAAGAAACGAAGAACGAAAGTATGAGCAAATTAATTATTTTTTTCATACTTTTATTATACTAAATACCACAACAAATACTTACGCTGATGCCTTCAAAAGTTTTAGAAGCTCGTCTTGGAAAACTTTCATTCCTTTGTCGTCTAAAATGGTGATAGTAAACACTTCAGATTGCTTATATTTTTTCTTCATTGCGGTTTCAACTTCTTTTACACGCTCTGGGGTAACCATGTCAGTCTTGGTGAGAATAATTATTTCGTGTTTTGAAGCAAGATCTTTATCAAATGCTTCGAGCTCCTTGCGTACGGTTTCGTACACTGCGAGTGGATCTTCGTTTTCTAATGACACCAAGTGAGCGAGCATTTTTGTGCGCTTTACATGGCGGAGGAACTTGTGTCCAAGCCCCTTGCCTTCTGATGCGCCTTCAATGAGACCCGGAATATCCGCAATAATAAATCCAAAACACTCACCCAAGTTTGGTTCAAGTGTGGTAAACGCATAGTCTGCTGTTTTTGCACTTGCGCGTGTGAGGGCGTTTAGGAGTGACGACTTGCCCGCGTTGGGCAAACCTACAAACCCAATGTCTGCAACAATCTGGAGCTCAAGTTTAAAATCCGCCTCCTGTCCTTCTTGTCCCGGCACGTGTTCCTTTGGTGTACGATTTGTTGATGTCTTGAAATGCTCATTACCGAAACCACCACGACCGCCTTTGAGAACGATAATCTCTTCTCCGTCCTTCAAAAGCTGATACTCGGCGCCCGTATCAAGATTGGTTACAATGGAACCAACAGGCAAATCTAAAATAAAATCCTCACCATTTCGTCCATGCAAACTGTCGTTACCACCATCCTGTGCTTTTTCTGCTGTAAAATCTTTTTGATGACGATATTTTGAAAGTATGTGGACGTCACGAACTGCGCGAAGAATTACATCTCCCCCCTTACCGCCGTCGCCTCCTGAGGGTCCGGCAAATTCCTTGCCTTTTTCATGCTTAAGACGCATCACGCCGTTGCCGCCGTTGCCTGCCTTCATATGCATTGTCATTTCATCGATAAAAGCCATAGTAATTAAGCCTCTAGAGCTAGTTTTGCAAGTTGCAATGCTCCCTCTTTTGACCCTGCAACCGCAATATACGTTCCTGTGTTATGACAAAATATCGCATCCTGTACCCCAGAGACGCGTACAAATTCGTCTCCTGTCTTCCCTGCCCACGCTTTTGGAAAATCTTTACGCGCTTTAAAGGACTCATGGTGGAGACGCACCGTACGCACGTTCCAGCGTTCCGAATCCATATCGGGCTTCACAATAAAAATTGGCTCCGGTAATTTGTTTAAAACTTCCTCCCATGGATACTGTCCTTCTAAAACAATAATCCGCTTATCTTCTGCGGCTTGATATGCTGTCTCAGAATATCGAACACCCTCTTCTATATCCTTTGCAATGATGATCTCTCGAGCAAGCACATCCACAGCGATAGCAAAAATTCTCATAAAGCCTTCATCATGCAAAAAATCTTTATTGATTGATTCCTTCCATGTTGGGCGAAATGAGGCTACCGCGTGGTGCAATAGATATGGAAAAATATTTTTTTCTGTAAGAATAAATGAATCGAAGCCACAGTCAGCTGCATCGATGGGTTGTATCATTTTCTCGTCAATTCTCTTTGCAATATCACTGCCACCACAAAGTTGCACACCAAATTCTCTCCAAACGAGCCCCAGCGAGGAATAAGGAATGCCATTTACTCTACCCCCTGCTCCACCCTCCTGGTGGTGATCAAAACGTCCGTTTTTTGCATCATATATTCCCCCCACATCCACGACATAGTCCCCGGTCTCCCACACCAACGGATCCCTGCTTCTCACAATTTCCACATTGCCTTTGTGAAGAATAGAGAGTATTGCGCACGCAAAAACCTCGTCGGTGTGAAAATTACCGTTATGAGTTACGATTTTCTTTTTAGAATTTATATTCACAATTTTTATGGTGCCTAGTTAGATATCATCAAGGTAAAGTGAATTCTACCATAATGATTGCTCCAAGTAAAGCATGTGTATAACCGCCACCCACTTTTGCAGTCTTCGGCGTATGTTAGCTAATAATAGGGTGATTGTGCCCATAAACTGCATGGGAGACAGTTTGTTTCCAACAAGCCCAGTGTACGCGCTCGGTATTGTAGAAAATGAGCCAGTCCACATGAGGGCACGATTGAATTTCCCCTTGTCCCCCATTAAGTTTCTAAGGAATATCAGGATATTTCGAAGAATTTTCACAAAAGCGTAGCCAAAATCTTTGGATTATCGTGGCTAGGTTATTTAGAGATGGTATTAGTAGGACCAACCGGATGAAAATGTCTCTCCCTATTGTTTGCGTGTGGCTATATCTTACGGTATATACATGGAACAATACGAATTAATAACCTACGTAAAATAATAAATCTCTCCCCGCTTTAGTGGGAGAGATTTATTATTTTATTTGAATTCCTCTTGGAGAAGTTAGTCACTCTTCATATATACAGATCCGTGCCATTCTACTGCGCAGTTCTAAACGAAGATGGGGTAGTGATGCTTACGTTATTCGATCCATCTAACACCTCAACTAAATAATAATAGGTGGTGTTTGGAATTAAGTCGTTTATTGTTACTGTCTGTGATGTCCGCGCAACACCATCATATGAAGCGAGACTTCCCGAAACTGTTGGCTCAATGAAATCATTGCCCGTCTGTTCATATGTGTTGTTGAGGCGAATTGGAGTGGTGCTGTAATATACCTTCCCGCGCGCAAGCTCGCTCGCCCCCCAATTTATTGTCGCATTTGTACGCCCCGCACTCACACTCGTGCTCGTAATGCTTGGTGCTGATCGATCAAGCCCCCCGGTTGCTCCATTTCCCATCTGATTATTTATTGCTGCAAGGGTGATGGGTCCGACACGACCAACGGATTCAATTCCATTCTGGGACTGAAAATTTGATACTGCGGATTTTGTTAGGAAACCAAAATATCCAGTCACTAAGCCCTGTGGATATGTGATTGGGTTTTGTGCCAAAAAACTCTGTAATGTGGAAACATCTGTTCCGTTCATTCCCATCTCTAGCTGACGGGTGAGTACTGCTGCTCCCGCAAGCAGTGGTGTAGCGCTCACGATTACCGCAAGCGCAACACCAGCTGTCCAAAGCGCACGGTGTGCAGAAACTCCTGCGATGTCTATTTTTTTATTATACGTCATAATTGTTTATATTTTTATTGATAGAGGAATTCCCCTATTCTAAATTAATAATAGTCACCTAAACTGGTAAAATACCTAGACGACACCCCCTTTGTCCTTTTTGAGGTGCCGATTAGTATCTATGCCGTGCCAATAGTAAATACCTTACAACAGGCTTTGCCATTGATTTTTTTTAATTCATCTCATCTGTCTCTTTTACCTCATGAATCTTTACTTTAGGTCAAACACTGCGGAGAGCCTTTACAATTGCAATCAATACAATCGCGCCGATTAGGGCAACGATGAAACTGTAAAAGTTAAATCCCGTAGCACCTGCCTGTCCAAAAAAAGTCATAATCCATCCCCCCACGACTGCTCCCACGATACCCACAACGATATTTAGTAGAGCACCTTGTTGGGCATCTGTTTTCATAATGATTGATGCAATCCACCCCACTAATGCACCGAATATAACCCAAAGAATAATTCCCATAGTATATATAATTAATTACTGATAAATCTTTCCAACTTTTTGGATCTTCAAACCCCACCATATTCGCAAAAGATACTCCCCCCACTATGTTTGATATTTTAATACTAATACATTGGCAAATGGGTCATTACACCGTCCCCTTAACAACATTAATTACAACTAGAACAATTTTATAAGCTGTAAAAATAACGATGTAATTGTTCACTACGAATATCCACTTGTAGATGCCGTGAAAAGTCGATATGAATTACAATAGCTGTGTGGTTTTCGAGTCATGTTGCACAAAAAGGATATACATACCGGGTTATTTTTAAATTGCCCCCGTTAGCCTGCTTCGTTTCAGGAAGGTTGGGTGCGGTGACGTTCATCACTTCGTGACAATGATCATTCATGCTAGCATGATATAAATGGAACAATTCATTGGTTTATTAGCAATGATGGTAATTTCTGGTAAGAGGAAAATAAATTCTGTTATTTATTTATAAGGATCTAATGCCACTCTGTAATAATCTTGTAATAATTTAGCCACTCAAACGGCATATCTTCCCTATGGCTCTCACTAAGACAATCGAAAGAAGTTATCAAAGAAAAATGGAGCGGAGAAGCCCCGTACGTGTGTTTACGGGGGCACATGAACAATACAGAGACAGCCTTTCTTCTCATGCGTATTTTAAAGTAAGTGACCAATCCACAAGTGAGGATCTTGTTCAGGATACTTTTATGAAGGCATGGGCGTACATGCAAAAAAGAGGCCGAATCGATGTCATGAAGGCATTTTTATACCACATTTTGAATAATCTTATTGTAGACGAATATAGAAAGCGAAAAACTACTTCACTAGATAGCCTTATGGAAAAAGGGTTTGACCCAAGCTCGGATCCGACAGATAAACTTTTTAGCACTTTAGATAGTAGGGGTGTCCTTCATCTGATAGAAAAACTGCCATCAATTTATCAAAATGTAATTCATATGCGTTATGTTCAAGACCTCTCCCTCAAAGAAATATCTCAGATCACCGGAGAATCAAAAAATACAATCGCGGTACGTATGCATCGTGGTTTACAGAAACTAAGGAAACTTCATGATTCTAGTCAGTCTCGTGTAGTTTAGATATTGCCTAAGATCCTATCTCAATAGGATATCAATTCTCAGTGCACTTAGTGTATACTATAATGTATGCATGAACTTCTCTGGGTCATTGCCGCGAGGATGAGAAGTCGATTTTATAGGACAGTGGTCGCACTGACTAACTAAAACCGAAGCAAATCTCGTTGCGAGAAAAAATGAGCAGTCGCGCATGATCCTAAACTAATCAGATGTCGACACATTCACTCACTATCACTGACAAAATACTCGCAAGGTCGCTTTTATTGCTTGTTCCACAATGGCTGACGCCAAACCTTGTGACGTGGTTGCGATTTTTGAGCGTACCATTTGTCGGGTATTTTTTGTGGAATGAAAACTATGTTATCGCGCTTCCTCTGTTTTTTGTATCTGCTTTTTCTGATGCGGTAGATGGATCACTTGCGCGCACGCGCGACCTTGTCACAGACTTTGGAAAACTCTTTGACCCACTTGCAGACAAGCTTCTCATTTCTATTGCCGCACTTATTCTCGTCCCTCGTCATCTTGGGTGGGGTATTGTAATTGCTATTGTTTCTATAGAGCTCATCCTGATATCAAGCGCCTATGTACAAAGACGATTTTATGGAAAAATAATTCAAGCTGAAAACACGGGAAAGTTGAAAATGATCATGCAGTCCCTTGCAATCGGAGCACTTCTCGTTTCACTTGTTTTTAGTCTTTCCATTTTTCTCATCTTTGCTCAATATTTCTTTTACGCTGCAATTTTCTTTGCACTTCTCTCTCTAGTAGTATACCGAGCTGTCTAATTCTACTATACACGTATAATATACTATAGTATATTATACGTGTATAGTAGTGTTTCCTTTGGATATTCTTCTGTGAGGGGTCTCATGATATACTCTATTACCACCTCTAAATAACTCTTCCACAAAGAATCAAAAAATCTTGAGCGAGCCGAAGTAAAAATACTGAGGAATATTGGGATATTTTGAAGGATTTTCATTTATGGCCAGACCACGAATCAGCTGATTCGAAAGTGTAGCCAAAATTTTGGATTATTGTGGATAAGTTATTTAGAGATGGTATTATTACTTATGGACAATGTAGCAAGGAAAATAAAGGTTATTTTTGTGATTACAAAATCCAACTTTGGAGGTGCTCAAAAGTACGTTTTTGATCTTGCGACCGGGCTTCCCAAGGAGCAATTTGTTGTTTCTGTGGCGGTGGGTGGTGCGGGAACCCTTGTTGAAAAACTGCGCGCTCAAAATATTAGCGTGTTCCCCCTTTTTTCAATAACGCGCGATGTAAACCTTTTGAGCGACATAAAAACTTTTTTTGAACTGCTGAAAATTTTTAGTATCGAGAAGCCAAGGGTAGTTCATGTCAACAGTGCAAAGGCGGGCGGCGTGGGGGCTCTCGCCGCCCGCCTCGCCGGTGTACCAAAAATAATTTTCACCGCACACGGATGGGCGTTTAATGAGGAACGCCCAGTGTGGCAACGCTTTGTAATTAAAATTTTTTCGTGGCTTACTGTTTTGCTCTCTCACAAGACTATTGCAGTTTCAGATGCCGTAAAAAATGACATTGCAACGTGGCCTTTTGTACCCGGCAAGATTGTGACAATAAAAAATGGAATTTCAGAGCCAGATTTTTTAACACGCAAGGATGCGCAGATGCACCTCTTTGCTCATGCAAATATTCAGATTCCAGAAAATGCTTTTGTTTTGGGGACTATCGCGGAGCTCCACAAAAACAAAGGAATCTCGTATGCTATTGAGGCCTTTAACAAGTTCGCACAGAAAAATCCTTCTCTCTATTATTTTATCATTAGTGATGGCGAGGAAATGGAAAAACTCGTCACTCTTATAAAACTCCGTGGGCTTCAAGATAGAGTCTTTTTGCTCGGCTTCGTAGAAGACGCATCGCGCTATTTAAAAGCATTTGATATTTTTGTTCTTCCTTCTATCACCGAGGGGCTTGCGCTTGTGATTTTGGAGGCCGGTCTTGCGGGGCTTCCGGTGATTGCGACAAACGTAGGCGGTATTCCTGAAATAATTGAAGACGGAAGAACGGGGCTTCTCGTGCCTGCGCACGACCCGGATGCAATCGCAGAAACAGTACAAAAACTAATTGAAAACCCCGCGCTCGCGAAGCGCTTGGGCGAAGCGCTTCGCGAGCGCGTTGCTACTCATTTTTCTTTAAATCGAGTTCTTAAAGAAACTCTATCGTTTTACATAATCAGCAGAAATGATACAATTAGAAAATGCAAGGAATAGAATTTGAAACAGACGGGAGTCCCGAAAGCTATATAAAGAGGCCTCTTCCCCCTTCTGGAATAATTGGTTTTGTTATGCGTTTAACAAAAATAGACAAAGCGACAACTAACATTGTTCTACTCGGTACGAGTATTATATTTTTAGGAATTACATTTTTCTTATATGCAAAAATTTTGGGAAACGATGCTCCGCCAAAACAAACTTCTGAACAAATGGCAGCACAAAATGAAGTTCTAAAAAAAATGCAAGGCTCAAATTAACATGACCAAGCGGGAAAATAACGGCGGTTTTACACTTATAGAACTCTTGGTGGTAATCTCAATTATCGGTGTACTTTCTGGCATCGTTCTCTCATCTCTCAATTCAGCTCGGCAAAAGTCACGTGACACAATACGGAAAGCACAACTTACCGAACTCAGAACGGCACTAGAACACTATTACTCAGACCATGGATATTATCCTGCTACCCCTGTCGGTACTTTTTATTCGTCTGAAACAGGTGAGCCAGCGCCCAACGGTCCAAATAATAATGGTGATTGGATTCCAGGACTTGTTGCTGGTGGGTACATTTCTGCACTTCCGAAGGATCCAATTGGCGGAATGCCGTCTCTCTGTTCATCTAATGTCCCCCCATGGAAAAGATCATATCTTTATCTAGAGACTACGGGGAATCACTATAAGCTCCTTTCACACTGTGCAGCAGAAACAGGGATGTCTGCTAATGATCCTTTTTATGACGGAGCACGTCCAGGGTGGGCATGGCAAGTTACTGATGACATCAGCGCCACAAACAGTGGCTGTCTTCCTGGGCAACTTCCTCCCACTACTCCAAATTGCTGGTAAAACTAGCCATAAAAGTCAAAAATTACGCTCCTAAAAATTCATGGGTAAGCGCGCTTCGATGCGCTGTGCGGGAATTCTTTTTCATACTTACTAAAAGCCCGAGTGCAGTAAATTCCATAAGGAGGTGTGAGCCTCCAAAACTCATAAATGGCACCGCTACTCCCGTGACGGGCATGAGCCCTATCGCCATGCCAATATTTACCACAAATGGCGCAATGATGGAGACTGCAACCCCCGCGCCAAAAAGCATCTCAAAATTTGTCGCACCCACGAGTGCAATTACCAAAATACGCCCAATTATCAAGGCGAAAAGACCGAACAAAATTATCACGCCCACAAACCCCCACTCCTCTGCAAACGCTGAAAAAATAAAGTCTGTTTGATATTCAGGGAGAAACCTTAAGTGTGACTGCGTGCCGTACCCTACCCCTTTGCCAAGAATCTGCCCTGAGCCGACTGCTATGGTGGACTGATACGCATTATACCCTGTCCCCCGAATATCCGAGAGTGGACTTAAAAATGTCATGATGCGCGCTTTTTGATATGGTTTAAAAACTTCCATCCAAAGCCCACCAAACGCTATTGCCCCAACAAGAAAAACAAGTGCAAGGTGCTTCTTTGAAACACCAGACACCAAAATCATACCAAACCAAATAAAGAAGATGATCATTGCAGAGCCAAAGTCTGGCTGAAGGAGAACGAGTATAAATGGAATAATCGCGTACACTCCCGAAACGATGATGTGCCTAAAATGTGCAATCTCCACATGACGACGGGAGAAATATTTTGCCAAAATTAAAATAAGCAAAAGCTTCATCGCATCTGCCGGCTGAAAAGCAAAGAGCCCAATCTTAAACCAACTCTGTGCGCCTTTTGCTGCATGCCCAATACCAAAAAGAATAAGGAGAAGAGTGCTCATCAAAAGAAATAATGTCACCAACACATCGGTACGCTTGAGCATATCGGTATCAATCCGTGTGGCAACAAAAAACGCCCCAATCGCAACAGCAAACGAAATAAGTTGTTTTTGAAAAAATAAATTTTCTCCCACAAATGCATTCATGGTGATAAGACCAAAAACAACAATCACTGAAGTAGCCAAAAGAAGTACCCAGTCAATGGATATTTTTCGAGAAAAAACCTCGCTTATAAGCTTAAAAACTTGCATCTTTTACTATTTTTTATTGTGCGAAAATAGCTCGTGGGGTAATAATAATCTCAGTAATAAAACTCTCGATAGGGCATAGTGTTGGCACTACTGGGGGGGTCGAGCTCGCTTTTAGCGTAGTGCTTGCCGTTGTTTCTGTGCTTTCAGAACCGACAGGTACACACATTTCTCCTCGCGCATATTTTGTAAATCGACTTGGCCACGTGAAAAATATGTTCTGCTCGCTCGCCTTAGGAACACTTTGCACATAGGTTCTTGAAACTGCTACAGGATGACGCTCAGTGTCATAAATAACTGCACTCAACGTAAGGTCCACAACGTCATTCACCAGGTCGTTATTTACTAACACTGCATCAAAACGTGGTTTTGTATCAGTGTTCTTGAGATTTTGATTTTTAGTTACCACAGGTGATGGCGCAGTAGTTGCTTTCGTCCAGTTGCTCAAATCTTTTGAATCGAAAGCGACCTCAACACTTGCGGGGATTCCAGAAAAAATAACCCCTGTTTCAAAAAGTAGTGTACGAGTTCCTGGGGCAAGCTCTGTGGTCCCCTTTTTTTCTACGATTACCTTTCCGCTGGCATCAAGCACCCGAATTGTGTAGCCTGCTTTTTTTACTCCGGCGTTTGCGTTTGCATTTTCCACATACGCACCAAGGTCGTATGTTTCCTTGCCAATGGGAAATGCCTTCGCCCAAATTGCTCTTGGCGCCACAATGTCAACCAAGCATGCGCGCGCGCAGAGTCCTCCACAGTCAATCCCTGTCTCACTACCGTTTTCTTTGTTGTCTAAACACGTGGGCGTACCACGAAAAAGCTGATATATCGGGTACACTGCAAGCAGAATAATAACTCCCGCAAACCCCGATGCAAAAATAACCTTTCGTTTTTGAGCCCAGTCCATATAAAATATAATAGCATAATATAGGAAAAGGGGCGCAAATTGTTTACAATTTGCGCCCCTTTTCCTATATTTACGATTGAATCCTTAGTTCTGGTCCCATTAGAAAGATTACTTCTAACGGGATAAACTCCAAGCCCCTTCCCTTACCTGGACTGTACACCCTTCGCTTTTTGAATACAAAATACTTAAGGTCTTGCGAAAGCTTCAGGTATTCGCATCCTGTCACAGGTATTTTTCTACTGAAAAATCCTGCGACCCCGTCTCGCGCCGTCGCGCTCCGACTCTGAAATGCTCCATGTATTCGCATTTCAGCCCCTTACGAGCTCGCAAGGTGAAAATAGCTTACTCCCTCCAACAGTAAAATACATTATGAAAATAAAAAGCAACCAACGTGAAGTTGGTTGTTTTTTGTTTTACGATTGAATCCTTAGTTCTGGCGGCAAGCTACTTTCCCCTTACGAGTATCATCGCCGCAACTGCGCTTAACTTCTGAGTTCGGAATGAGATCAGGTGTGACCACAGCGCTGAACCACCAGAACTAAATATTCAATATTTCAATTTAATAGAGCTTGAATTACGAAACTCATGCTTCTGTCTTTGCGAGCGAAGCGAAGCAATCCAGAGTCCTAGAACGCAATCCTGGATTGCTTCGTCAGAGTACTTCCTCGCAAAGACAAAGATAGAGTCTCGTAATTCAATATACTACAGGTAAAAACAAATTCTAAACAAATAATGATTGTGATTTTCAAATTCCCAATAAGAATCGGCGTATTAGTACTCCTCTGCTGAAACGATTACTCGTCTTACACATAGAGCCTATCAACGTGATCATCTCTCACGGGCCTCAAACGAATTCTGATCTTGGGGTTGGCTTCCCTCTTAGATGCTTTCAGAGGTTATCCATTCCCGACATAGCTACGCTGCGGTGCCCTTGGCAGGACAGCAGCCACACCAGAGGTCAGTTCACTCCGGTCCTCTCGTCACTAAAACATAATTCAATGTTTTTATTCCCCTATTTCTAGGAGCGCAGACTATACCTTCCCCCTCATTCATAATGAAGTAGGGGGGCTGCATCTTACCCATGCGAGCAGTCATTTTCATAGAAATGATTCCTCAGCGCATGAGTCCATGTGTCTTTCAACATGAGTCGTTACGGGGTCAAACCTAAAATTAAAATAACCCTAAAGGATCTAGTGGATTTGGTGCATTAGACCGAACATAACTATCAACAAAACTTTCCATTAAGTCAGCAGCTTGCTGCATGAAATTAATCATACTCCACGAAAGAACGGAAAATATGACTAATATACCTAACTTAAACCAGTTTTCTTTTATCCAATTTTTCATTTCGATTGTTTTTTAATTTTAGATCGACTTCCCACGGTATTACCTTAAAGAGGGTTCTGGTCCTCAAGCAAATTATAACACAAGGACCTCAAGTATTATAATTCTTAGACCAAATCCATATGAAGGCTTCACCGTTATGAGCAGCATTTTCAATCATGATTACTCATGAAAGTAGCAATTACTTACTAGGAGCAAATCCCCTCAAAATTCAACGCCTGCAGAAGATAGGAGACCAACCTGTCTCACGCATTAGTGTTTTACATCATACTCTGGTCTCCAAACCGTATGAACCTCTTTTTCAAGAGGGATCGGACTATAGCATAACCCTAATTTTTAGAAAGGGGTGCTGACGTTTAGTCTCTACGGGCACAGTATGCTCTACTGTTTCCCTCGGAATTGCCATACGATTGCTCGTTTAGGTTTTCCCGAAATTAGTCAGCTTGTCTATACACATTACTGTGCATAGCCGCCGTGATTTGATGTCATTATTGATGAGTTTAGTCTCATCGCCTCGGGTTCAGACTAAGAGAAGTTAAATATAAAGATGAAAACAATTACACGCGCACAATCTTTATATTTCACTCCTCTACGGTCTGAACCCAGCTCACGTATCTTTTTAATTGGCGAACAGCCAAACCCTTGGAAGCTTCTCCACCTCCAGGATAAGATGAGCCGACATCGAGGTGCCGAACTCTGCCGTCGATATGAACTCTTGGGCAGAACTAGCCTGTTATCCCCGTGGTAGCTTTTATCCGTTAATCTTCAACCGCATCTAAAGCGTGTTGTCGGTTCACTATGCTCTGCTTTCGCACCTGCTCGACATGTCCGTCTTGCAGTTAAGCCCTCTTTTGCCATTACGCTATCGGCACGGTTTCCATTCGCGCCTAGAGGACCTTAATAGACTCCTCCGTTACCTTTTAGGAGGAGAGCGCCCCACTCAAACTACCCGCCAAATACTGTCTCCGTGCGTTTTTTCCGTACAGATTAGAATATGCCTCAAGTAAGGTTGGTATTTCACTGTTGACTCCAGATAAACCGAAACCTATCCTTCAAAGTCTCCCAACTATGCTACGCAGACACAAAACATATTCAATATCAAGCTATAGTAAAGCTCACGGGGTCTTTTCGTCTATCTGCAGGTAACCGGCATCTTCACCGGTATTGTATTTTCACCGAGCTGCTTCTCGAGACAGTTCCCCACTCATTACGCCATTCGTGCACGTCTGAACTTACCAGACAAGGAATTACGCTCAACTATTCCTCTCAGTTGGACTCTATCTTTACCCTCTCCTTTCGAAGTAGGGTCCATGACGTTGGTCTCTCGTTTATCATGATTGGACTAACACACATTACTGCGTGCCAGGTAGCTTAAACATGTAATGAATTTAAATTAATTGTTTACTTTTTTCTATAACAGTCCTAGTCCTTCCTCGTTCATCATTGCTGATAAGCGAGGAACCTTAGGACCGTTATAGTTACGGCCGACATTCACCAGGGCTTATACAAGCCAGCAATACAACCGAAGTCATATCACCACCCGTATTTAACCTTCTGGCATTGGTCAGGCGTCACCCCGTATACATCCTCTTACGAGTTCGCACGGAGCTGTGTTTTTGGTAAACAGTTGGCAGGGAATCTTTCGCTGCGGCCTCCACCACTTTATTTTCAAAGTAGTGTGTGCGGTTTCGTGAAAGTGCAAAGCACTTTC
>JAUSES010000069.1 GCA_030649835.1 bacterium | reverse complement strand
AAGATTTTCTTGACGAGTTTCGCGTTTTTGCGATGAACGACAACCGTCTTGGTACTCGGGTCATTCTGGTATCCAAAGGGAGCGACACCGGGATAGATTCCCATTCTCGCTTTATGCTTCAACCCCCGCGAAGTATTCGCGCTCAATTGGCGGATATATTCTGTCGCCATGCCGAGCTCCACCGACATCATCAGCACATTGTCGGCAGGGTAGTAACTACGGTCGTGCGTTTGAATATGTGCAATATTCCCATTTTGCAAAAGCCATTGGATTTGTCCGCCATCTACCGGATTACGAGCCAAGCGGTCAATCTTCCAACAAACGATACCTTGTGCCTCGCCTTTTTGTATTCGCGCCATCATCTCGCCGAACAGGGGACGGCCCGGCATCTTCGCCGACTTCTTCTCGACGAATACCTCAACGACGTTGAGTTGTTCACGCTGGGCAAGGGCACGAAGTTCGGCGAGCTGTGCGTCAATAGACAAAATCTGTTTGTCCTCAACATCGGTGCTTTTGCGTGCGTAGAGGAAGTACTGGAGCATAGTTCTACTATACCATAACTGGTAGTGTATACTATAACCACGGGCTATACTGTTCATAATGAGTGATGAAGCACAAAAGCTCGGCAGGAATTTAAAGCGAATACGAACGAAAAAAGGTATCACACAGGGTGATATAGTACGAACATTAGGTATGCCAAAAAGCTTTGTAAGTAGTATCGAAAACGGAAGAACAAATCCGACTCTTGCGACGATTACGAAATTAGCAAAAGCAATCGGAGTGTCGGTAGGAGAGCTGATGAAATAAATCTTATGGTCACAAAAAATAAACTTAAAGCAATAGATTTTTTCTCTGGAGCGGGGGGGCTTACTCACGGCTTGAAAGTAGCAGGTATTGATGTAATGGCTGGAATAGATAACGATGGGATTTGTAAGGAAACGTTTGAAAAGAACAACGCGGGAGCGATTTTTCTTGAAAAAGACATCACTAAATATTTGCCCGCCGATTTGGAACGAGATTTGAAAATCAAAAGAAACGACGATGATATGATTTTCGCTGGGTGTGCTCCTTGTCAGTTTTGGAGCATTATCAGAACAAGCAAAGAGAAATCAAAAAAGACAAGAAATTTGATTTTGGATTTTCAAAAGTTTATTGAATATTTCAAACCCGGCTTTGTTGTGGTGGAAAACGTCCCAGGCATTTCTTCAAAAAAAGAAAGCCCCATGGGTCGTTTTATGGTTACTCTTGAAAACCTTGGCTACAATGTGGCGCACGACATTACCGATATGTCTTTGTACGGCATACCACAAAAAAGGAGGCGTTTTACTTTGTTGGCTTCCCGAGTTTCGTCAATTTCTTTACCCAAACCCACAAAAAAAATAATGACCGTCAGAAATGTGTTGGGAACGAAAAATGGTTTTCCTAAGATAAAAGCGGGAACAGCGGACAAAACAGATTTTCTTCATACAGTTGCTGGTTTAAGCAAAAAAAATATTGAGCGATTGCGAATGACGAGTAAAAATGGTGGCGACAGATCGGTGTGGCAGAACAATGCGAAATATCAGTTGGCTTGCTACGCTTCTGGCGAAAAAAAGTTTTATGACACTTACGGTCGTATGTGGTGGGACAAGCCCTCTCCCACAATAACGACAAAGTTTTTTAGTATCAGTAACGGGCGTTTCGCGCACCCAGAAGAAGATAGGGCTATTTCTTTGCGAGAAGGAGCAACTCTACAAACTTTCCCACAAAACTACAAATTTGTCGGCACGAGTGTTGCTTCAATCGCAAAAATGATTGGCAACGCCGTGCCGCCTGAATTCGCTAAACGGCTAGGGAAAACCATAATGGAAAGCTATGAGTCAAGATAATAAAAAACAAAAACTAAAAATGAGTTTCGATCCCCTAGTCATAGATGACTTAGGGGCAAAACTCTATTCCACCTTACCGCCCATAATTTCTGAACTGATTGCCAATGGCTATGATGCTTGTGCAACGAAAGTGTGGATAGAGTTAGCAGGTACGGGTGAAGGCAAATCTATCATTATCACAGACAACGGTGTTGGTATGACTTTTGATGAGGTTGATGATAAATATTTG
>JAUSES010000039.1 GCA_030649835.1 bacterium | reverse complement strand
GAACGGGTCTGTCCTGCCCATATCCTCCAAGGTTACCTGCGTGCTGAAATCTTTCAGTCTCAAAAAAGATGCGTCGCTGAGAATCGTTCCCGAGAGCGTTACTGCTCGCAATGTAAGAAGCGTGGCGACAAGGTCCTTGTTTGCCGACACCGTCCCTGTGCCCGAGGTTTCGGTGGTCAATAGACTCTTCGGAGTTGCGGATGAGGAGCTGTACCAGAAAAATCCTCCGACAGCTAATATCAGGATTAAGATGATTATCTTGTGTCTTATAATAAAGTCCATATATCTAGCGCAACCAATAGGTTCTAATTGTAATGTCGTATCTGTATGTAGAGGCAGGACCGGGTCGGGGACCTCCCGCCACTCCTATGGGCGCGGAAATTGAGCTTTCGGGAGTTACAGTTAAAGACACCATATCAACAATGCGAAGGCTCGATTCCAGCTCTTCCAAGAATCTTACAAAGTTTTCATATGTTCCCCTGGTAGTGAATTTTAAAGTGAGAGAATCGTATTTCTGCTTTCCCGCGCTAATCGCGCCGATCGCCGTCTGCCCCACGGCCTCGCTCGCGGGATTGCTGATTACCACGTTTTGCAAAGCCATTCCGAAACGGCTGGCGACTCCGTCTAAATCCAAAATCAGTCGAATATTATCCACGTGGTCAGGAAGCATTTTATGCAATCGCTGGATGGCGGAGGGGTCAAACGCATTGTATCTGGAAATCAGAGAGTCCTTCAACTGCTGGAGTTCATCAGCTTTATCCAGCGCTTGATTATATTGCTCAATGTCGGCTTGAATCGCGCGAACTTTTCCGTAAGTCGGCTGTGTGTATTGAAAAAATACAAATCCTGCGACGACAAGACCGAGCAAAGAAGCGATTGAGCGAATCATATTATGGTTGACGGGTAGGAATGCTTCCCGAGCCCGATTGCGGCTGCATCTGCAAATTCAAAGACGAAGTGTTTATTGTCGCGCGCGAACCGGCTGTGGCGGAACTGGCCGCCGCTTTCTGCGCATATCGAAGACCTGAAGGATTTAAAATTGCTGTCAAATTGAAGTGGACCCCGTCTTTCTCCCTGTTAATATTTGAAAAGATTGGGCTGATGATGATTCCGCTCTTGCTGAACAAATCCGCCTGCAGGGCAATAGAATTTACACTCTGCGCCACACCGTCCATTTTGATTGTTATGTTTTGCGGGTCACCTGCGTCGAAAGCGAGCGAACGGAATGAAACCGTAGTCAGTGTAATTTTCTCCAACATATGGAAGAAAGACGACACCGATAAATGACTGCCCAATACCAAGTCTGCATCCCTCATTCTGTCGTCAAGCCTCGTTAGTTCCTGAATGAGCGCCGGATCGAATGCCGCTTTGGCGCGTTCGAGCTGGTCTACCTTGCTTTTGTCACTGGTCTCTAAAAATTGCTGGTAAAGAAATACTCCTACACCGAGAACAATCGATGCGACAAAAAGAACGGTCGCAATTAGGGCGAGCAAATCGGCAAGACTGCCGGAACGCTGGACGGCTCCGCTGTCGAGCGCGGTGTCGTGCGGTATGAAATTGGAATTTATTCCTGAGTCCATATGTTAGAGATTCTTATCGAGCAAAGCGAGACTAGAAGCTCTTACATCCAGCAGTAGTTTTGAGCGCCAGAAGCTTGTCCGACATTTATTACTCTTTGTTACAGTTCGGTATAGTGTCATATTTCGATTGTTTATCAAAACTACGGCTGGATAAAGAAAAATATATTCGCTGTGCTCATTATTTTTTGGAAGTTATGCTTTGAGCGTAATGTCGTGAGCTCCCAATGCGCGTTTGATTTCTTGAATACCCTTGTCGCCCAAGCCGTCGATCTCCAAAAGATCTTCCTCTGTCTTGCGCGCAAGACCACCAATCGTGCGAATGTTTGCGTTTGAAAGCGCATTGTTGGTACGAGTTGAGAGATCGAGATTTTCAACGCGAGTTTTCAAGAAGTCATTGTCTGCAGGATCCTTCTTTGTGGGTTTCTCGTCGCCCTTTGCTGAAACATCCTCCTCGACAACTTCTTCCTTCTCCACAAATCCAATAACGCTCTTGAGCTGGTTGACCATGATCTCAATAGACGCCTCAAGTGCGCGACGAGGAGTGATGGTGCCATCGGTCTCTACTGTAATGCGCAAACGGTTGAAGTCGGTACGGTCGCCCACACGCATGTTGTCCACTTCGTAGTTAACACGGCGAATAGGAGTAAAGATTGCATCAACGGCAATAGTGCCAATATCCACCTTTTCTTTCTGGTGAACTTCCTTTGAAACATATCCGAAGCCTTTCACTACGGTGATTTCAATATTGAGCGATGCGTTTTTGTCAGTGAGTGTTGCGATATGCTGATCTCCGTTCAAAACTTCCACCTGACCAGAAACTTTAATGTCGCTCGCCTTCACCTCCTTTGCACCCTTGATAGAGAGCGTTACGGTCTGCGCCTCCATGGTGGAAAGCTTAAAGCGAACTTTTTTCAAATTGAGAAGGATTGTAATAACATCCTCTTTGACACCAGCTATAGTAGAAAACTCGTGCTGAGCACCTTCGATTTTTACCGTGGTAATTGCGGCACCCAAAAGTGACGAAAGAATAATACGGCGAAGTGAGTTCCCGAGGGTGTGTCCATATCCAGGATACAGGCTTTCGATTTCATAACTTCCCTTAAAACCGTCCTCAGAGAGAACTTTTGGCTTTGATGGCAATGTAATATTGTAGTCGAGCATTATGGTGTAAATTAGAATGAGAAACTATACCTTATTTTATTGATAAATGCAAACGTTGAATTTTTGAAACAAACCGAGCCTGAACCTAGCGACTGTAGAACTCAATCACCGCGGTGAAATTGAACGACATCTCCGCTTGCCCTGGCTTTGGCTTCCCCTGGAGTATCGCTTCTACCTTGTCGCCATCCACCTTAAACCAAGTAGGCACGGTGGCGGTCTTCAAGCGCTCCCCGACCCCCTCGAAAATCTTGGTCGTCATACTTCCGGGGCGGATAGCGATGACATCACCTACTTTCATTTGGCGCGAAGCAATGTTGCTACGGCGACCATTTACTAAAATATGTCCGTGCGAAACGACCTGACGTGCCAATGCACGTGAACCCACAAACCCCCCGCGGAATACTGCATTGTCCAATCGTGACTCAAGCGCCTCAAAAAGATATTCTGATGGGTTGATACCACGCTTTCCGGACGCTTCCTTTACGTAATTAGAAAACTGCTTTTCACTCACACCGTATGTGTGGCGAACCTTCTGCTTCTCCTTAAGCTGGCGTCCGTAGTCGGTCACTGTGGAACGATGTTTCTTTTCAGATATAATCTTTCCCGGTGGGTACGGACGCTTCTTAAACGCGCACTTCTCACGTCCGCAAATGGTCTCCCCGAGACGACGACAAATTTTACAGGTAATTCTGCTCATATGGTTGATTTTTAATGAATGAAATGATTATAAAAATCTCCACCCGGTTAAATACGATTTGAGGATGCCCTCAAATCGTGATTTCAAATTCACCTTTGAGTGTCCAAATGACATATTATTATTGTTTTGTATTTTTTTCATAAAGTGTGATTGTGTCTGCTAATTTGAAATCATTTAACTGGGTTAGAAAATTATGGTCGCTCGCTTCGCTCACTTCCTAATTTTCTAAATTCTACGTGGCTTCTTTGGCTTAGGTCCGTTGTGAGGTACTGGTGTTACGTCTTTAATCATTGCAATGTCAATTCCTTTTGAATTGACAGCGCGAATGGAGCTCTCACGTCCTGCTCCCACACCCTTTACCACAACATCTACTGACTTAATACCGATCATACCTGCTTTTTCTCCCACAAGCTCACCTACCTTTGCCGCAGCAAACGGGGTACCCTTCTTTGCGCCCTTGAACCCAAGAGAACCGGAAGAAGACCACACAAGCGCGTTCCCTGCCTTGTCGGCAAGTAAAAGCTTTGTGTTGTTGTAGGTAGACTGTACGTAAAGGATTCCCTCAACATGCTTCTTCTTTGCTGTACGAGAAAGAGCGCGAGATACAAGTCCCTGGTCAACGCTTTGTCCTTCTTTTTTAATAATTCGTTTTTTTCCCATGTGGTTGATTTTCTTATCGAGCTACTGCGAGATTTTTAAAATCTCCACCCAGCCCCACTTCTACATTTTTGCTGTTGAATTTTTGAGATAAAAATTTTTTCAAATTTTTTAATCTTAAAATTCTTTGCAAAAATACAGAAGTGGAGCTGGGTAAGTAATCTAATCTCGCTTCGCTCGTTATCTTATTTACTTCTTATCTGCCTTACGGCGTCCTGAACCCATGGTGGTTCGCTTGTTTCCTCGAACTGTTCGTGAGTTTGTCTTTGTGCGCTGACCTCTTACCGGAAGTTTTTTTGCATGGCGAGTTCCTCGGTATGCTTTGATTTCCTTCAAACGTTTTACGTTGGTAGAAATTTCGCGCTTGAGGTCTCCCTCGAGGGTGAGTCCTTCTATGATTTTTCGAATCTTTGCCTCATCGTCGGGGGTTAGATCCTTTGCTCGCTTGCCGTGGTCAAGTCCGACTGTATCGAGAAGCTCTTTAGCGCGTGGACGACCAATGCCGTACACAGCCGTGAGACTAATCTCCAATCTTTTTTCATCTGGTATTGTTACTCCAAGGATTCGCATAGTTTCTTTATATAATTAAAATAATTTGCCAAACAGTTAGCCTTGGCGCTGTTTATGGCGTGGGTTTTCGCAGATAACACGAATACGGTCACCGCGCTTAACCGTTTTGCATTTTACGCAGATTTTTTTTACTGATGCTCGTACTTTCATGTAAATATCTTGATCAATTTTGCGGATCCTTATTACTAAGGCTCAAAAATCGAAACAGTGAGGGTATTCTACCGCATTTGAATATTAAATGCAAGTGCACGCGAAGCGTGCACTACAATTGACCTTTAACCCCGCTTCGCGGACATTTGACGGGGTACCGTTTGCCTTCGGCAAACGGTACCCCGTTGTCAATGGTTACATGTCAATTGTCAAACGTTCCTTACAGTCTCTTTGTGATTCTTCCCTTCCCTCCGTATGGGTCAAGCTTGACGAGCACCTTGTCCCCAATAAGAACCTTTATGCGGTGCAAACGCATCTTTCCTGCAAGGTAAGAAATGACGATACTTCCATCTGGAAACTCTACGCGAAACATAGCGCTCGGAAGCGCCTCAATAACTATCCCTTGTGTAAGTTCTTCTTTTTCTGTATCTACCATTTGTGAATATACATACTACCAAAAGTTACGCTCTGCGTCAAATATTTTTCTATTTTGAGCCAATCTTAACCGTTACTTTTGTTGGATCTGTTGGAAATACTGTTTTCCACATAGGGCGAATGACTGCGTCCGCGGTATCTATGGTGTTTTGGCTCGTGATTATTTTGCTGAAATCTTTCTTATCTTTTCCGAGAAGTTCTGTACGAATTTTTTCTACATCAATGTTTCCTATAAATTTTGTCTCTCCTCTAAGATGGAATTTAATTTTAGAAAGATCAGAAGGAACAAGATTTTCTACTGCATCAGTAAATTTAAAATCGAGTGTGGACATGTTGGAGACTGTAAACGGAATATTTTTTTCTTCGGGCAATGCACGCGATGCGAGTATATCTGTGAGAGCGACCGTATCAAAGAAAAATACAGAGACCGTGGCTCGCATCGCCACTTTTGCAGTTTTGTCAGAAGAATACTCCTCGGGTACTTCTTCAAACTTTAATACCATGCTACCGGGGAAAAATGTTTTACTTTCAGGAATTTGTGCGCGTGCTTTTTCTATCGTTGTTTTTTTAAGTTCCTGCTTCAGCTCCTCGCGTGCCGCCGAAACAACCTCATCTGTAGGAACTTTTATTGTACCTGAAAAACCTCCTCCAATGGGCGCATCAACTTTTGAGGACGCGTAGAATTTTGTATAGCGGGGGTCTCCCTTGAAACCTGGAATGGTGAAGTTGCTCGTGCCAATATTGTATTCCTTCCCTGCCACATCGGCATACACCAAAGCCTCCACAGAACCCGGCGTGCTTTTTCCACCAACTATCCTTATCCCCGGCACCACCACTGAGTCTTCAATACGAAAAATCTTTCGGTCAGGAGATTCAAGTCGCGTGTTTTTAATGAGACGCTGGCTGTCGGCACTGTAATTGTTGTAAATAACGACCCTCCCTGATGCTTTTTTCTGAATACTTTTTTCAATCGTAGCAGGCACTTCTTTCGTTTTTTCCTCCGTGAGTGACATAAGCTGGAACATAAGCTCTCCTGAAACCTCCTCTTTGTCTGCGGTAAACTTACTATCCAAAACTATGTTTTTAGAAACAGGGCTTACGGTAATCGTGGCACTCTCAAAATAATTTGCGACAACAAAGGCAAGCACCAAAAAAAGCACAAATAAAAGCGCCCACAGGACTCCTCGCATCCCACTTTTTTTTATATTTTTAGGCTCTGATGTTTGTCTCCTTTCTTTTTCAAAAAATGGGTTTCTTTCAATACGGTCTGCTCCATCGATTTTTGGTATGAGCGCAAGGGTAGGCTCCGGCGCAACCACGGGACGACGCATGAGGTCATTCTGAGGAACAATCACATCCCGTATTTGTTTTCGAGTTATTTCATTCATTTTGGTCATGGTGCGCTAATATTTTTTCTGCAAACAATGCTTCAACTACAAGATACGGGTCACGGCTAATCTCGGGATCAAAGGAAACAAATTTTGAAACAATGAGCTGATCTAAATATTGTACCTCAAAAGACCCCCCCATCAAAAGCTTTGATTTTATTTTTAATATACTACTAGAGAAAAATGGCGCAAACTCCGCATCAATCGTAAAAAATTTTTTGCGAGGTAGTGCTCCCTTTTCAGCGAGGTTAGAAATAATCTTCTCAAAACGAGTATGCCATTTCTCTTCTGCATGCTCTACAAACCGCGCTATATTCATTCGGCTAGCAATGTCGAGCTCGTCACGAAGAAACATAGAGAACAGTGAGCTCGCTTCTTGGTGCACGGTGCGCAGACCGGTAGAAATTTCTCTTATGAAGAAATTTTTTCCAATCGGAAATGAAGCAGTCTTTACGAGGACATCATTGTCAATGCGGGACACGTCAGTTGCCTCTCCGGTAATGTCTAAAAAGAGGAAGTTTTTCTCGGTGGGAAACATGTCACGAATGACACTAAATGCGGCAACAGGAAATGCGCCAAAATGAACATGACTCGTGTGGAACAGTCCTTTTATTTTACTCTCAATACTATGTACTACTTTTTCTGAAGAGACTCCGACGGTCACGGACAGCTCCATGCGAGAGGTTTTTTGTTTGTATGGATTTTTTATCTCATAGCCATTTAGCTTTATATGAATGATTTTCTTTTCAATGATTTTTATATCCTGGTGCGGAAGAACCTCTTTGAGCTCCGTTTTCAAAAGCTCGATGTCGCCATTCACAAATTCCTCTAGTGTGCGTTCAGTAACCTCAAATTCCCCCTGTCGTGAAATCAACAAATTACGATTTTTCAAAATAAACCATGGTGATGACATGGTACAAAAAACATCTGAAATAACTATTTTACTTCCTTGCGCTTCTACAAGGATTTTCATTTCCGCCTGTAACCGTACCAAAACCTTATCTAAGGCATGATTCATTGCACCTGCAAAGCGCTGTGAGGAGAGTACTTCCTGAAAAACAATGTCTTCTCGTACGCTTAAGGCGATGTTTGGTGCGTGACCATTTTCAATGATGGCAAGCGCGACCCCTACACTCGACGAACCAACGTCAATGAGAAGTATGTTTTTTTTATTTTGATTCTGTTTATTAAAAAGAGATAGGGCCATGTGAATGCAGGTGTTAGGTTTTAGTTAGTAGGTGTTAGGGGGTGCATTTCCTAAAACCCGACACCTAAAAACTACTTGCCGTTTCATTATACCATGTGAGAACAAACTTCATCAATTTAAAAACCCCAGACTCGCTTGCGCGCGTCTGGGGTTTTTAAATTGATGAGATTACTTTGCAGCCTCTTCTGCGGGAGTCTGGAGCCTTTCTCAATAGGGTCTCCGTAGCGAGTCCCGCTAACTTCGAGCAAAAATAAATAAAACTTGCGAAGCCTTGTCGGGACAAGGTGACAAAAGATTTGTATATTTTTGCCGAAGATCGCGTGACGGAGCAGGAAAGTTCCTATTTGGGTAGGCTCACAACTACTGCTTCGGCTACTACCTCCGCTGGTGCTTCTACTACAGCTTCAGGAGCTGCTACTGCCTCCTCTGTTTTTTCTGCTACTACTTCGGGAGCTGGTGCTTTTACCTCTGTCTTTGGTGCCTCTGCAACCTCTTTTACAATCGGAGTCTTTTTATTCAAAACGTTAATCTTTTTTCCGGTTACGGCCTTGAGGTCGATGAGGAGGTTGTGCACCGTGCCAGATGCTTTTGCACCTACTGACATCCAGTGCTTTGTGCGGTCAAGGTTAATGATGGGCTTTCCCATGCGCGCATTGTAAGAACCAAGAATCTCGAGAACATTTCCCGTCTTTGGCTTAAGCTTTGAGTCTGCGACGATGACACGAAACGACGGATCGTTCTTTCTGCCAACGCGCTGTAGTCGTATGTTTAACATGAAGAGCATCCTAGCAAATATGAACAAAATGGTCAAGCGGTACTTTTTGTGCTATCTTACTTTGTAATATGACAACTCAAAAAAGTATGGGGGGAAACATCATAGAAGGCGTTATTACTACCACTGCAAAGGGGCTCGGGTTCGTTTCTGTCGGCGAGGATAGTCCTCGTGAAAATGATATTCGCATTGAAGCGGGGTTTTTGAATACTGCACTTCCTCGCGACAGAGTTAAGGTGAGGCTTAACGCCAAAACGGGTGACCTCCAGCAAACTGGTGAAGTAACTGAGATTCTCGCGCGCGCGAGAATAACTTTCGTAGGTACCATCGACCAAGGAGATGGTGCAACATACCTCGTGCCACAGGACACACGCATTTATGTAGACTTTCTTATTCCAAATCCTCCCCACGGTGAAAAACTTGGTGGGAAAAAAGCTTTGGTCCGACTTTTGGACTGGACGGACCCAAAGAAAAATCCTACGGTAGAGATTGTAGAAATCCTCGGTGACGCTGGCGACAACGAAACAGAAATCCGCGCTATTGTCCTCGACAAAGGCCTCCAAATGGAGCTCCCTGAAAATATTCACCGTGAGGCAGATGCACTCAAGGCTAGTGCCCCTGCATTTATTGCAGAGGAAGCAAAGAAGCGTCGCGACTTTAGAAAAATTACCACCTTCACCATCGACCCAGTAGACGCAAAAGATTTTGATGACGCTATTTCTATACAGACACTTCCCTCTGGCGAGCTTGAAATCGGTGTGCATATTGCCGATGTGTCTGCGTATGTAAAGCCACACACCGCTATTGACGAGGAGGCGCGCGCTCGTGCGACATCTATCTACCTTGTAGACCGTGTGGTTCCTATGTTCCCCGAAGTGCTCTCAAATGATCTCTGTAGTTTGAACGAAAAAGAGGACAAGCTCGTTTTTTCAGCAGTTTTTACTTTTGCTCCTGATACGGCGACTAATCCAGATTCAAAGGTTGTAGTAAAGGACGCTTGGTTTGGACGAGCGATTATCAACTCTGCAAAACGCTTTACCTATGAAAATGCACAGGAGGTACTGGACAAGGGGGAAGGAATTTTTTACAACGAGCTTCATACCCTAAACACTATTGCAAAGAAGCTCGTGGTACAGGACAAAGCTGATGGGGCAATTTCATTTGAGCACGAGGAGGTACGTTTTGAATTGGATGAAATGAAAAAACCAGTGCGCGTGTACACAAAAACTTTTCAGGATACTAACAAGCTTGTTGAGATGTTCATGCTTCTCGCAAATAAAAAAGTTGCGGAGTTTGTTTCAAACAAACTTAGCAACATTCAGGGCAAGCCTGCTCACCCCGACCACGAAAACGATATTTTTATTTATCGCGTACACGACGAGCCAAAGGCAGAGCGCCTTGCTGATCTTGCGAAATTTGTCGCAGGGCTCGGATACAAGCTTCCACTCAAGGACGGACGGGTTTCCTCTACGGACATCAATAAATTTTTGGAGCAAATAAAAGGCAAGCCCGAAGAAAAAATGCTCAACACTGCAACGGTGCGCACCATGGCAAAGGCAATTTACTCAACCAAAAATATCGGGCACTATGGCCTCGCCTACGAGCACTACGCACACTTCACCTCACCTATTCGTCGCTACCCAGACGTGATGGTGCACCGCATTTTGTCGCACTTTCTTGAAGGCATCCCTGTATCAAAAGACGAGATGGAAGAGTACCGCAAGCTCGCGTCCCATTCATCGGAGATGGAAAAGTCTGCCGCTGACGCAGAGCGCGCATCTATCAAGTTTAAACAAGCAGAGTATATGAGCGTGCGTGTGGGCAAGGAGTATAGCGGGACTATATCTGGTGTTGCTGAGTGGGGCGTATTTATAGAAGACGATGAAACAAAATGTGAGGGTCTCGTCCGCATCTCCGACCTCGGCACCGACTACTACATTTTTGAACGTGAAAAATATCGCATTGTCGGCAAGCAGTCACACGAGAAGTTTACCTTGGGCGACAAACTCAAATTCCGCGTGAAAGCAGTTGACCTTGAGAAAAAGAGTATTGACTACGAGTTGGTATCGTATTTTAAAAGCCTGTGATGCAATGCATCACAGGCTTTTTGCTATAAAATAAATCAGAGCAGCTTCTTCAAACGATGGATTGTCTCTGACTCAATATTACTTGTAAGCATAGTTTGGTCGACAGAATGTATCACCTCTGTAACCTTAATTGGAGCAATAGAACTTACTGTTTTGTACCATATGCCAACAACCCCAGTCGTCTCAAGGAAATCAATAAGAAGGTGAGTTATTTCCTTAATTTCTCGCTGTCTCATTTTTTGAAGTCCTGATTCAACCGAGTTTGCATACCTGCCCCACCTATTATGACCCTGCACAGCAGTAGATTGAGCACAATCAATGACCATTTGACGCGCTCCACGTTTTCGAGGTGACGCGATATAGGCAACGAGCGCCTCTATAAACAGTCGGCATTCCTCTTTCTCTTTTTCGTCTTTAATTTCCCACTGCCTCATTCTCATTTCGTCTCTTCTTGCATCGCTGGCCATATCTGACATATTATCCTCCACTTCAAATGATTATAAAAGAATCTCTGATTAACTGTCAATTATGTTCAGTGGCTTGAACAAATAAAACCCTTACGACTTGCATCATAAGGGTTTTATGTTATACCAACTTTTGTACTATTTCATCCCAGCCATACACCCTCTCCACGTTTGGAGGCAAGGTCTCCGTTTGATTCCATGGAGTGTTGAAGAGTAAAGCTGGTATTCCGGCAAAGACTACACCTTGGACGTACTGCAAGTGGTCATCAATAAATATTTCAACATCAAGTTCCCTACAAAATTCCGCCTTTGGACGCTCCGAAAGTGACCCGTTTATAATACTACTGGAGAAATGTATGTGATCAACTAATGAGGGAAAATATTTTTCGACTAATGACAGAGTTTGTTTACAAAATTGTTCTGGTCTACCAGTAATAACTACAGTGTGCATTCCTTTTTCGTTCAGAATTTTCAAAGCCTCACTTGCACCCAGAACGGCAGGTATATGTAAGTGATCTTCTGAATGAAAAAACTCGTGGATGCGTTTGTGTTTTTCATTTTGTGAACATTGCCAAAGGTGTGTCAAATGCTCCCACGAAATAATGTGCTCCTTTTTGTACGATGTCCCGTATACACGATTATGCCATGCGGACATTGCTTCATTTGTTTCCACTAGAACATCATCAAAATCAATGCCAATTACGATTTTTCTTTCCATACTAAGTCCCTCCTTGATTAATCTGTCTAAAAGATATCATATCTACGTACAAAAAAACAATGCCAACCTTCTGTGGACCGTTGTCTGACCTTGCAGGGTCGTCAGCGCACAAACTAAACCAAGTCTGATGATTTACGTTTTGCCTCTTCATAAAATTCAAAATTTGCAATTTCAAGATTCTTCACAACCTTTCGATATTTAAAACCCGAAAGTCGTCCAATTGTATTTTACAGAAAGCATCTCACCTTGGGCGACAAACTAAAATTCCGCGTGAAAGCAGTTGACCTAGAAAAAAAGAGCATTGACTATGAGTTGGTGAAATAACATAGCTAGCCCCCAATATCATTTACGATACTGGGGGCTTATGGCATTTGACGTTTAGGGTGAATTAAGAAAATACCCAAAAACGCACATACCCAAATGACCATTATTATTGTTATTGTTACAATAATGGTCAGAATAGCAGATTTTACAAACTTATAGGTGCTAGGGATACTGACCCTGTTTTTCCTTATTTTACGAAAGTCGGCAATATAATATACACTTGCTTGAACATTTTTCATGATCTGCTCCTATAAATTGGAAAGTTCAACTAGAACAAAGTAGATCACGTATTCTAAAGAAATACAAGTTGACTTATCCACAGTGGTCGTGGGATTACATTGATGTTAATCAAATACCATTTTATTTCGCCAGCGCCTCCGCCTCTTCAAATTTGATAGACAGGAGTTTTGATATAGCGTCTGAGCCCATGGTCACACCGTAAATAATTCCGGCACGGGACATTGTTTCGCGATTATGGGTGATGACAATGAGCTGTGAATATTTTGCGAGTGTTGCCACCATGTCGCCGTATTTTTTAGAGTTGGCTTCATCGAGTGCAGCGTCTGTTTCATCAAGGACTAGGAATGGCGGTGGGTTGACCTGAGACACCGCAAAAATGAGCGCGATAGAGGTGAGTGCGCGTTCACCACCAGAAAGCATTTGGAGTCCTCGGATTTTTTTGTGCGGAAGAGAAACAGCGACCTCAATCCCCTCTTCTTGTTCTTCTTCTTGAGCCTCCATTGCCTCTCCTCCTTCAAGCATCCTCTCAATATCCGTATCTGACTTCTTTTTCTTTTTTTCAATAGCGACCTCGAGAGACGCTGTGCCCCCACCAAACATCAATGCAAAAAACTCTCCAAACTGTTTGTTGATTTTTTTGATACCGTCTTTAAATTGCGCTCCGAGCTCGTCTTCAAGCCCACGCATAAGGTCCCGCAAGGACTCTGCGCTTGTCTTCAAATCCTCGAGCTCGCGAGCAAGAAACGCATCGCGCTCCACAGCCTCTTCGTATTCCTTCATAATATCTTCTCCGGACCCGCCCCCCATAATGTCCTCTAGGCGAATCTTGGTGCGCTCTATTTTTTTGCGACGGCTCTCCTGCTCGGCACGTGGCTCCGCGAGCGCCTGCTCCTCTTCAATCGCCATATTTACATAGTCCAAAATTGAACGCCCGACAAGAATACCCCCCTCACGAAGCTCCTCCCTAAACGCCACTTCATCACGCGCAAAGTTTTCAATGTGTTCACGCACCATACCAAGCCTAAGGGTAATCTCCTGCTTTTTTGCGCGGAATTCAAATGACGCACGCTCTGCGTCTGTCGTCTCAGTTCTCTTTTGCTCAAGCATCGCCTCAAGCTCACGCATCTTTTTTTCAAATCCCATTATCAAGTCCTCGAGATTTTGCTGTGATCCTAGGAGGGTTTTGTGTTCATTGCGCAAGTCATCCAGCGCCTTGAGCGCAGCTTCCGATGGACCCTGAGCTCCCTGTTCTCCCCGAATATGCTCGAGAAACTTCCCCACCTTCCCGCGCATAGCGCTTACCACGCCTTTGATATACAAATAGTCCTCGCTTCCCTCTGCGTATCCCAACTCGTCGTACAAATTTTGCGCGAGATTTTCCGCCTCCTCTGCCGACACTACTTTTTCGTGTTGTTCTACGGGCGCGTTCATACGGCGCTCCTCGTACTCTATCATTCCCTCTAGCCGTCCTATCTTGCGCCCCAAATCGTCTCGCTCACGACGTACTGCACCCGTCTCTGCGCGCACCCGCACAAGCTCCGCTACCTCCGCACTTTCTTTTGTTTGCACGCCACGCAGGCTATCTGCATGTGCCAGTGCCTCATTTGCGACGTGGAGCTCACGCTCTAAAGTTTCTTTTTCTCCATGGAGTTTCTCTCGCGTGTGTTTGATGTACGTTTCCTCACGCTTCAAATAGTCGCCGTACATAGCCCCAAGCTCGTCACGAAGCGTGCGTGCTTGTTCTACTTTCTCCACCTGCTTTTTCAAAAATTTAATATGAGGGGCAATTTCGCGACGAAGCGATTCACTCTGTCGCATATTTTCCTCCGTCTTCAAAAGTTTTTTCTCGCTCTCCAAAATCTTCCAGTGATAGATTTTGAGTCCGAGCGCATCCTCTATCATCGCACGTCGGTCCTTTGCCGATGAATTCAAAATTCTGTCTGCTTCACCTTGCGAAATAATATGGTGTCCCGATGCGCCGATATGCACGGATGCAAGAAGCTCAATGACGTCCTTGAGACGCACCGATGACCCATTCAAAAAATATTCGCTCGACGCATCGCGGTGAATCTCGCGCGCGATGGACACCTCGTCAAAATCCACCGGGAAGGTGCGGTCTCTGTTATCAAAATTTATCGTCACCTTCGCGCGGTTCTGGCGCTCTGCAGACTTTGAGCCGTTAAAGATGAGGTCCTCGGTGCGCTTACCACGCATACTCTTGAGCGACTGCTCCCCGAGCACAAAACGAAGTGCCTCCGCAACATTAGACTTCCCTGAGCCGTTGGGTCCCACAATCGCCGAAATATCCGCACCAAATTCAAAAGTACTCTTTTTTGCAAATGACTTAAACCCCGAAATTTCTAAACTTTTTACACGCATAATACCTTTAGTTTAACATATAGCCTTTCGGGATGCGAAATAAAAAAAATGGATGCCTTTTTCAAAGCATCCACTCTACTACACTACTTTTTTTATTCCACGTACTCCGGCATTGGCTCCTTGAAGTATTTTTCATACTCCTGCCGAGTCGCTTCAGTGTTTTTTAAGTTCCTTTCACTCCCCAGCTCAATCTCTGGGTTATGCTCCAAAAAACAATCAAAGAGATGCAGAGAATCTTTACGGTATTTAGTCGTGTGCAAAACATGTTCATGCCATGCTTTGTCCAACTCACCCCAAGGTGAGAGCTCCACGCTTTTACCTACAATACCGAAAAGAATGAGGAACTTATGATACTCTGCCATTACTTTCTGGATACGCTCATCGCTAAAGCCCTTCGTGGACAGTTTTTTTGAGACAAAACTCCAGTCTATTCCTGCGAGTCGAATCTTCATGTCGCCCTCAGAAAGCTCTCCCGCACTTAATCTTGTATCAGCTCCACAAATCATCACTACCTCCCTCCGAATTTCTCAAATTAAAACCCAAAAAGTTGGGCGAACTAATCTACGTGCCAACTATACCATGTGCAAAATACTTGTCAAGCAAAAATTAATTTTGTGAATGTCTTTGCGAGGACTCGAAGCAATCCATGGCATTTATATAGGTTTTGACTTATAGATTGCTTCGAGTACTCGCAATGACGATGTGTGCGCACCACTGTATTCACTTGTGACTTTCGACCTTAAGACCTTTGACTTGCGCGCTACCGCGCGCCCCACCCCTTCTTCTTCAACCCATCTGCTGCGGCACCTTGCTCAGCGTCTTGTTTTGATTTACCCATACCGGTGCCAATGAGCTCATCATTCAAATACACACCTACATTAAAATCCTTGTCGTGGTCGGGACCCACTTCGCTAATGACACGATATGATGGCGTGATGCCCGTGTGCTCCTGCGCCTCCTCTTGAAAAAAGCTTTTTGCATCTCGCCAAAGTTCTTTCTTCACAATCTCATCAGTCTTACCCAGAAGATGGTTTTTTAAAAAAATGTCTGCGGATTCATAGCCGAGGTCTAGGTAAATAGCACCCACGAGCGCCTCAAACGCATTCGCGAGAATTATCTGGCGCGCTTTTGTGCCCTTGTCTTTTGCTTCACCTTTTGACATCAAGAGGAACTCTTCCATACCGAGGTCTATCGCAAGGTTGCCGAGCGTAACCGCATTTACCAAAGCTGCTCGGTAACTCGTAAGCTCCCCTTCATTTGCCTGCTTATATTTTTTATACAAAAAGTCAGTAACACAAAGCTCCACCACCGCATCACCAAGAAACTCCAAACGTTCATTATGATCAAGCCCTCGCTCGCGTGTTTCGTTTATATACGAGCGATGAGTAAAAGCCTCACGCAAAACACCCTTGTCGCGGAAGGTAACACCGATGCGTTCTTCAAATGGTAAAAATTTGTCCATGGTTAATTTACTTCCTATTCTTCCCCGTCTTTGCGAGCGAAGCGTGGCAATCTAGAGAATGTCAAATAATTTCTGGATTGCTTCGCTTCGCTCGCAAAGACGATTGCATTCTGTCAGTTGTTTGTTTTGTTTAATAAAATATTCACCGCCTTTGTAAACAAAGGAGTCATGTCGTCATATAAATTGAGATCAAGAATATCTGCGAGTTTAAACCATTGTGCATCATCTAGACCACCCTTACCTTCTTCTAGTTTAAGTGGTTCGTATGCCGCCTCTGCTAAATAATAGCTCACATGCTTGCGCATTTTCCCGTTTTTTGGATGAGATGCAGTGTATTCGTTCTCTCCAATTTTTTCCTTAATAACAATGTCGATTCCAATCTCCTCCTTAATTTCACGAATTGTACCAGCTTCAACCTCCTCACCGGCTTCTATTTTTCCTTTTGAGAGCGTCCAGTGCCCAAAGATATCATGCACAAGTGCAAGGTAAATGTCTCCGCCATCACGCGCATATACAACTGCTCCACCAAGCTGAACGACTGGGAGTGATTTTATATCTAGTGGCGAGAGGCTTGCCTTTCTCTTCGTTGTCTCATCCTTCCCGGGCTCACCGAGCTCCTTGTATACCGCGCCAAGTACGCCGTTAATAAATTTACCACTTGTCTCACCACCATACGTCTTTGCGAGTTCAATAGCCTCATTGATAGCCACCTTTGCCGGAACTTCAACGCGATCCTCAAAGAGGAGCTCAAAAAGACCGATACGCAAAATATTTCTGTCTACGAGTGCAATTTTCTCAATTGGCCAGTCTGGGGCCGCCTTTACGATAATATCGTCGAGTTTTACGCGCTTCTCAAGAATGCCCAGAAGTAATTTCCTCATGAAGGAAATATCGTTCACACCAGGTGCAAACTCCTCGGCATTACGGACAAGCGCATGTTCTATCTCTAGGTCAGTCAGAGTACCTCCACGAAAATCCCATTCGTAAAGAACCTGCATTACAATACTTCTTGAAAGGTGCCTGTTTGCCATTTTATAGAAAGGTGTTAGGTGTTAGCCAATAGGTGTTAGGGGGTGCGTTCCATAAATCATAAAGCTAACAAAATATTTATTTTATAAAAGTACTTTTACTCATATAGTATACACCAAAAGCATAAACAAAAAAATAGCGAAATCGCTATTTTACTGCCTTTGCCTTTCTTGTTTCGGTCTTAGTGCGAGCTTTAGCAAGAGAAACGACTGCTTTGCCACGATATGTACCACATGCGGTGCAAACTACGTGGCGGAGGTGGAGGGCTTCACACTTTACGCACTTTGAAAGGCGCGCGCCGTCCAAGGCGTGGTGGGAACGGCGATTTGCCGTATGCGCACGGGTATGTCTCATTCGTACTACCATAGTTCCACTACTCTACCAAAAGCCCAATAAAAAATCAAGGGCAGCTCTAGCGAGCTGCCCTTAATGAGATAAATAATCTCTATATGTTGAGGATTCTTCTTATTTGAACCACATCAAGAGAGATAATCCTGATTCGAGTACTTACTTCAAGGATGCCGGTATCAACTGATTTCTCAAGGGTCTCTCGACTAATTTTTTCATCAATAACCTGATATGTAGAGCGAAGATGTTCCCCCGCAAAGGAAACTCGAAAAGTTTTATTTTTCTTCTTAACTAAAATAACGTTGACACTTCCGTTGCCTTTTATCTTTGCGCGGAATGAAACTTCAGGTAAATTAGACTGCTGAACATCTGGGTTAGATCTTGGTATAAACCTAGATCCCCCAATACTTTCTGAATTTTTTCCCATATTGCGCCCCTTACTTTTCTTTATTCGTTAAAAAATGTGCCAGACAATACCATACCATCTTCTATCATTTTACACCAGCCCTACATGAAGCTCGTACCTCCTGCGGTAGTTGCCACCGTCTATTTTCATCAGCTCCTCGTGCGTCCCAGACTCTAAGATTTTTCCATCTTCAAGCACGAGAATTTTATCCGCCTTGCGTACAGTACTCAGGCGATGTGCGATGACAAACGTTGTCCTCCCCTCCATCACACGGTCGAGCGCCTCCGTCACAAACTTTTCCGTCTCACTATCAAGGGCGCTTGTCGGCTCATCAAGAATAAGAATCTTAGGGTTCCTCAAAATCGCGCGAGCAATAGCAATGCGTTGCTTCTGCCCCACAGAAAGTTTAATCCCCCGCTCCCCCACCACTTGCTCGTATTTTTTAGGGAACTTTTCTATAAACACATCCGCATGGGCAACTGCTGCAGCACTTTTGATTGCAGTAGTTTTGGCGCCAGCTGAACCATATCCAATATTCATTTTTACAGTGTCGTGAAAAAGCGCAACTTCTTGAGGAACAATGGCAATATTTTTACGAAGAAATTTTAAATCAATATTTTTTGTTTGATGTTCATCTACTGTGACTCTTCCAGAAGTAGGAAAATAGTAACCTGAAATTAAATCAATCAAGGTACTTTTTCCTGCACCGGACTCCCCAACAAGAGCAATCATTTCACCAGGCTTTGTTTCAAAGGAAATCCCGTCAAGCACCTTTTGTGATTTTTTGTATCCAAACGAAACATTTTCAAATTTAATTGAACCTAGAAACTTAAAATCTTTTCTTGCTCCTTGTGGAGAATAATCCTCGGGTTCCTCGGTTAATATTTTCTCAGTTCGTTCCATTGTCACTAATCCATTTTGGAGTGTTTGCCATTGTCGTCCGAGAACAACAAATGGTCCAAAAACTAGCATCGCGTACCCATTAAACGCAAGGAGTTGTCCGATACTCATGGTCCCTGCTTGGATCAAATATACTGAAAGGCTGAAAATAACTACCTGTGTGCCCACTACGATAACACGTTGCGAAAACCCGACATTCGACCAAATACTATTTATTAGAACATCAAAATTAAATGCTTTATTAAATTTTTGTGTTGTCTTTTTTATGTGGTAATCTTCGCTACCAAACTGTTTTACTGAAATAATATTACTGGAGGCCTGATTCATTTCTGAAAAACTTTTTCCCCATGCTTTGTGCATAAGTCGTTGCAAGGGGACTGCTTGAGGGATCATACGAAAAAGAACAAGCAGGTAGATGAAGATCCCAATCAAAAGAACGAATGCGAGGGATGAATTCATTATAAAAGCAAAACAAAGACCAATAAGGATGCTAAGAAATTGTGGAGCTAGAGTTATAATAATATTGCTTGAAATTGCCTCCAATGCGTGAGCTGTTCTATTAAGCGCATTAGAAATTTCTCCAGGTTTTGCATTTTTATGGAAAGAAAGAGGCAATGACAGAAGAACACTTTGTGCGCTAATATAGTAATCCTTAAAAATTCTAGTTCCGATCTTTCGTGACATGCGATCGTTCGTCCAATCCGTACCAATCGCTACCAGTTGGGAAATGCCCCAAATAAAAAGAAACAGTCCCCACAGTGGCATTTCGAACATTGTATTTACAAAAATATATTGCGAGTGCACAATCGCGTCGAGAAATCTTCCCATCACATATGGCACCGAACCATTTGCAATCGCAGAAAAAACTCCGAGAACCGATAGGAGAATCAGGTCATTTTTATATACAGACAAATACTTCCAGAGAATTTCTAGACTTTTTATTTTATTTTTAAATTTTTTCCTCATTGCCCCTATTCTACCACACCTTTCAGGAAACTCTTGCGGTGATGCGGGGTGATGCCATGTTTTTTTATTGCCTCATAGTGTGCGTGAGTACCGTAGCCTTTGTGTTTCTCAAATCCGTACTGTGGAAACTTTTTTGCAAGGGCGACCATGCGTTTGTCGCGAGCAACTTTTGCTACGATAGACGCAAGAGCGATTACGAGTTCTTTCTCGTCGCCTTTGATAATAGTCTCTTGGTATAGATACTCCGCCGGAGCCCTTAGGCCCCCATCGAGCAAAACTTTGCAAAACAAAGGACCGTCCTTTATTTTGTCGATGTCTTTAAGAGCCTTGGTTATTGCGGTACGTATCGCATGAGACAGACCCTTTTTATCAATCACACTGGGCGAAACAAACGCGACCGCATATTCCAGCCAGCCTTCGGCGCGCGCTTCATTAATTTTGACGAACCACGCTTCACGACCCTTTGCTGAAAGTTTCTTTGAGTCCTTAAATCCCTTTCCCCACCCTACTTTTGACTTTAGACTTTTGACATTGAGACTTATTACCCCCACTGCCACTGGACCAGCAAGCGGGCCTCTTCCCACCTCGTCTATCCCAATATTATATTTATAACCAACCTTTTTCATTCCTAATAGTATATCAAAAGAAAAAGAGGCCATCAGCTGGCCTCTCCGAAAAGTGAATCCTTTACAACGAAGTATGCGTATAAATCAAGTACAGCAACGATGAAACAAAACAGGGTTGCGAAAAGAAGTAAGGGTTTACCTAGTCCGTAAAAAAATACAGCCACAATCCCAGCGACAATGCTTCTTATAATGAACAATGATAGTAGCTTTTGATTATATGCAAAAATCTCCTGATTTATTCTTTCTTCCCGAATATACTTCATTTCGGAGACCTCGCGCCTCTTCAAACTATACTGTATGCACTGCACCAACAGGACAGCATACGAAAGTAAAGCTGAAATTAAGGCAGTCCATATAAACCATGTAGGAATATTCATGATCCCTCCAATTAAATGAATTACATATTGAATGTTTCCAATTTAATACTATAACATTTATCGAGGTGAGTCAATGGCAATTCATCAATTCAAACTATCTGTTATAATGTGACAACTATGACGACCGAGGACCCTAAATTTATTCATCTCCACACCCACTCCCACTATTCTCTTCTCGATGGGCTTTCTAAAATTGATGAGATGGTGGCTCGGGCAAAGGAGCATGGGATGAACGCCATTGGTCTCACCGATCACGGCAATATGTACGGTGCGATAGAGTTTTACAAAAAATGCAAAGCAAATGGCGTCAAACCAATCATCGGAGTAGAGGCATACGTCACTGCCGGCTCCCGTCACGACAAACGCCCCGGTATTGACAATGAGCGTTTTCATCTCACCTTGCTAGCAAAAAATGTGCAGGGGTACAGAAACCTCATGCGCCTCGTGACTATTTCAAACCTCGAGGGTTACTATTACAAGCCACGCATGGACAAGGAAATTCTTCGCGAATACAGTGAGGGGCTCATTTGTCTGTCGGGATGTTTCGGTGGGGAATTCTCGCGGGCAATTCGTCGGGGAGACATAGAAGGCGCAGAGAGAGTGGCTCTCGAGCACCAAGATATTTTCGGTAAAGAAAATTATTTTTTGGAAATCATGCACCACCCCGGGGTGGAAAATATCGAGGAGGTACGCAAGGAAATAATTCGCTTGAGTAAAAAACTCGACATCCCTCTTGTCGCGACGCAGGACTCGCACTACCTCCACAAAGACGACCAAGATGCGCACGAAACACTGCTTGCCATCCAAACCAACGGCGACCTAAATGACGAGAACCGTTTCTCTATGAAGGCGGATCTTTTTGACTTCATAGATACCGAAACCGCGCTTGAACATTTTGCGAGTACTCCCGAGGCTGTGTGGAACACGCAGAAGATAGCCGACCGTTGTGATATAGAAATTGAGCTCGGCAAATGGCTTTTCCCGGACTTAAAAATTCCTGAAGGAACCACTTACAACGGCGAGCTTCGTCGACTTGCCTACGAGGGCATTGCCGTGCGCGCGCTTTCACCAGATGATGAGGCGGTGACAAAGCGTCTTGAGTATGAGCTCAAAGTTATTTTGGACAAAGGGTATGCGCCGTATTTTCTCGTAGTTGCCGATCTCCTCCGCTATGCAAAAGAGCACGGCATCCTCACCAACATTCGAGGATCGGTTGCGGGCTCCATCACGACATACCTTCTCGGCATTACTTCGGTAAATCCCCTTGAATACAAGCTCCCCTTTGAGCGTTTTCTCAACCCCGAGCGTCCCTCGGCTCCGGATATTGATATGGACTTTGCGGACAATCGCCGTGAGGAGGTCATCAACTACGCCCGAGAAAAATACGGCTCTGACCACGTGGCGCAGATAGGTACGTTTGGTACGATGATGGCGCGCGGTGCGGTGCGTGACGTGGCGCGTGCTCTCGGTCATCCGTACGGAGTGGGTGACAAAATCTCTCGCCTTATTCCCGAGGGTTCACAGGGTTTTCCTATGACGATTGATACCGCAATCAAAATGACTCCCGAGCTCGCCGACCTCTACAAAAACGATGCGGACACAAAAAAAATAATTGACCTCGCAAAAAAGCTCGAGGGTTGCGTACGGCACATTTCTGTGCACGCGGCAGGTGTGGTCATCGCTCCCCGCCCACTGTACGAATTTACCCCCACACAGCTCGATCCCAAAGGCGGAAAAATAATCACACAGTATGACATGCATGCGGTGGAGGACGCGGGTCTCCTCAAGTTTGACTTCCTCGGCATTCGTAACCTTTCTATTTTAGGTGATGCAGTGCGTCTTGTCCGTGAGCGACATAACATACATGTTGATATTGAAAATATTCCCGTTGATGATAAGAAGACTTTTGAAATGCTCGCACGCGGGGAAACAATGGGACTTTTCCAACTAAACGGCACCGGCATGACGCGCTATTTAAAAGAGCTTCGCCCGACGACCATCCACGACATCAATGCGATGGTTGCACTCTACCGTCCGGGCCCGATGGAAATGATTCCGGAATACATCAAGCGTAAACACAATCCTTCGCTCGTGTCGTACCTCGACCCGCGCATGAAAGATATCCTCGCCATGTCCTACGGTGTGATCACGTATCAAGACGACGTGATGATGATCGCTATCCACCTCGCGGGGTACTCGTGGCTCGACGCCGACAAGCTCCGCAAAGCGATGGGCAAAAAAATACCCGCTGAAATGCAGGCACAAAAAGAAAAACTCCTCAAAGGCTTTGTAGAAAACGGCTGTACAGAAAAAAAAGCAAATGAGCTCTGGCTTTTGATTGAGCCTTTTGCTGCGTACGGTTTCAACAAAGCACACGCCGCAAGCTATGGTCGCCTCGCATACCAAACCGCGTACATGAAAGCCAACTTCCCTATTGAGTACATGACGGCTATTCTCACGGCCGAGTCGGGCGACACTGAAAAAATTTCTGAAATCATTACCGAGTCCAAGCGAATGGGGCTCCCTATTTTACCGCCTGATATCAATGCAAGCTTTGGAGATTTTACTATTATTGACGTCACACTTTCCCCTGATGCCCACCCTGTGCCCCAGATGCGCGGCGCGGACAGCGGTTCTTTGGAGACGTACTCCGAGTACGGCGAGAAAGAACCGCAGGTGTCCGCAACAAAGCAGATGAGTGTGCAGGGTGGGCATCAAGCGGAGATACGGTTTGGGCTTTACACGATCAAAAACCTCGGCACCGACATCGCAGATGCAATGATTGCAGAACGTGAAACAAATGGAGTATTTAAATCACTTGCTGATTTCCTTGACCGGATTCGCCACAAAAATTTAAATAAAAAATCCTTTGAAGCACTGGTAAAAGTGGGTGCGATGGACGCCCTCGGTGAGCGCGGGCAAATGATTGCCAACACCGAAGAAGCGATGGAATACAACAAGGCGCAAGTACGTGAGCAGAGCGGGCAGGAATCACTTTTTGGAATGATGACCGATCAGTCCAGCGTCCCTGCTCTCCGTTTGAACCCCGCGGAAAAAGCACCGAAAACAACGTGCCTCGCATGGGAGCGTGAGCTTTTGGGGTTGTATGTTTCTGGTCACCCGCTTGATGCACACCGAGAAAAACTCGCAAAAATCGGCACCACGGTTGAAAGTGTAAAGACACTAAAGGACGGGATGATGGCTGTCGCAGGAGGTATCGTAGAACACATTCATTCCATCATTACAAAAAAAGGCGATAAGATGGCGTTTGTAAAATTGACCGACATGACCGGCACTCTCGAGCTTGTGCTTTTTCCCGAAGCACTCTTCACCTACAAAGAACTTTTTGAAACACCCGATCGTTGTATAAAAATAAAAGGAAAAATTTCAGAGCGCAACGGCGAAAAAACGATGATTGTGGAGAAGGTGAAGGAGTTGTAGGAGGGACAATTAACAACTGACATGTGACCATTGACGAAATACAAAAATTAAAAAACTGGTCGACCTTTCGGAACGACCAGTTTTGATTTATCTGAAAATTAAAACCATAGCTACATATAATGCTTACATAGTTTTTTAAGTGGAGATTCCCACCAAAGTGACGTTGCCCAGAAAACAATAACCGACTGTAATAAAATTGAACTAGAAGAATAATAATGTACTTCATTTGGAGGGATAAAGTAACCTCCCCCAAAAAGATACAACACCCCTTCAGCCCAAATCATAAGGATAACACCGCTAACTAACATAGACACTGGTACCCCAATCAAGTAAACCGTTAAAAACAACACTATAATCCTATCACAGATATTCCACTTTTGTCGTTTATACATTTTACGTTCCTCCATCGTATCTGATACATCACTGAACACTTCTGCACAATTGCGAGAATTATCGACATAATGCCCTATTTATTAAGAAAAGTCAATAGGTTAGAAACCCTTTGAAATTTAGGGCGTATCTCAAAATTAAACACTCAGGCAAAACTTAGTCGACCATGGTCGTTTGACGGTTGTTAAGGCCCAAATTTCTGCTGCAAATTCTAAAACCCTCATCAATGAAGCTCGCTTCACCTCTTCGCGTTTTAGAATTTTCGCTACGAAATTTGGGCCTTCCATTCCGTCATTAATTTTGAGATATGCCCTAAAAATGGTAGAGTAGGACGATATGAAAAGCGATAGTGAAAATGACCAACTTCATAACATCCGCCATTCACTTGCGCACTTGCTCGCTATTGCAGTGCTTGAAAAAGACCCGAACGCAAAGCTCGGGATTGGGCCGGTGATTGATAATGGTTTTTACTATGACTTTGAATTCTCATCAAACGCGGAAGGTCGCGGAATGGACGCGGAGAAACGCGGAACAGATATAGAATATGGCTCGCCAGATTTTTTGAAAAAAATTGAAAAACGCGTACGCGAACTCGTCAAACAAGACCTCGGCTTTGAAAGAGCTGAGGTGTCTGCAAAAGAAGCGCGTGAAATTTTTAAAGACCAATCTTACAAACTTGAACTCATTGATGAACTTGAAAATGACGGAAAAATTATTACCGTATACAAAACCTCTCCGCGTCATTCCGCGTTATTTCCGCAAGGTTCCGCGTTTGTTGATCTATGCAAAGGTGGCCATGTTGAGAATACAAAAGAAATTCCTGCAGACGCTTTTACTATTACCCACACCGCGGGTGCTTACTGGCGAGGAAATGAAAAAAATCCGATGCTCACGCGTATCTATGGTCTCGCATTTGAAAATGGTGATGCTCTTGATGCATACAAGGTGCAAATGGAGGAGGCTAAGAAGCGCGACCACAGAAAGCTCGGCAAAGAGCTCGGACTGTTTACTATTATTGATGAAGTGGGCGCAGGACTTCCTCTCTTTTATCCCAAGGGCGCGATGCTTCGCAAAACAATAGAGGATTTCATCAGTGAGCTACAAAAAAAGCGAGAGTATCAAGACATTTGGATTCCTCACATTACAAAGGGCACACTATATGAAATTTCAGGGCACCTCGACAAATATGATGCGATGTACACGCCGATGAAAATCGACGAGCATGACTATTACGTGAAGCCAATGAACTGCCCGCATTTTATGATGCTCTACAAAACGCTTCCCCACTCATACAAAGAGCTTCCTGTGCGCTACACGGCAACGACCACCAACTATCGCTATGAAAAGTCTGGTGAACTTTCAGGTCTTACTCGCGTGCGTTCACTCACGCAAGACGATTGTCATGTGTTTGCGCGCCCCGACCAGATTGAAAGTGAAATTGATTTGATGCTTGATATGATCAAGGAGGCCTACGCAGGGTTTGGATTGACAGATTTTTATGTGCGTATTTCGCTTCGCGACCCAAAGAACAAGGAAAAGTTTATCGGGAGCGATGAGGTATGGAATACCGCGGAAAACGCGTTACGCACTATTGTAAAAAAGACCGGATGGAAATATGAGGAAGCTCTGGATGAAGCTGCCTTTTACGGCCCAAAGCTCGATTTCATGTTTAAGGATGCTATTGGACGTCAGTGGCAACTTTCCACTATTCAACTTGATTTTAATTTACCCGAACGATTTGATCTTGATTACGTAAATGAGACTAATGAAAAAGTTCGCCCTGTGGTGATTCACCGCGCTGTGCTGGGCTCAACCGAGCGCTTTATGGGAGTGATGATAGAGCACTTTGCAGGAGCCTTCCCCCTTTGGCTATCGCCTGTACAGGTGAAAATTATTCCTATTAGTGAGAAGTATGCGGAATATGCGGGGAAAGTTTACAAAGAAATTTCAGATGCGGGGATACGTGTTGAAATGGATGACTCCAATGAATCACTTGGCAAAAGAATTCGTGTAGCAAAAATGGAGAAGACGCCATTCATACTTGTGCTCGGAGAAAAGGAAGTTGAAGCGGGTACCGTGACGGTGGAGATGCGTGGACAGGAAAAAGGAGAGACACACCCACTTGCGGACTTTATTAAATACACAGTGGGCGATATTGCGAAAAAGTCGATTTGGTAGGATAAAAGAAAAGACCCGCCGAGCACCATTCTGGTGCTCGGCGGGTCTTTTCTTTTATCCTAATGCGTACAGTCTGGTCCTTCACAAACATGTTTGTTTCCTGGCTGACATACTCCACACTTTCCACCCATTCCACACTTCACTCCGTGCTTGAAGTGCTTCAATGAAATACCGATTATGATAACAATCACTGGCCAATACACTGCGAGTGTAACTGCTGGAATTACACGAAGATTTTGCAAAAGAAGGAGCGCTCCAACCCAAACCAAAACGATACCTGCTATTTTCATATATATATTAAAATTAAATTATTAACGAATTAATTATACCCCAACACCTATTTTTTTCATAGTATTTTGTGTTAATTGCGAATCAGCTGACGGGTCACCAGAGCTGTGTCTGGACACGTGTCTTGGACATAACCCCCTGTCCTTCCTGTTCTTCCTGTCCCAAACGTTCCCCCTTACGCATCAATATTCGCCATCTTTGCGTTGGATTGAATAAATGACTTACGAGATGCAACATCTTCGCCCATGAGAACATCAAACGCTTTGTCTGCATCCACTGCGTCGTCAATAGTAACCTGCTTCAAAATACGCGACTTGGGATCCATAGTTGTTTCCCAAAGCTCCTCTGGGTTCATTTCTCCGAGACCCTTGTAACGCTGGAGCGAGACCTTCGGAGCTCGCTTTGCGCCTTTCGATTCTTCTTGCTCTGCCATTTCGGCTTCAGTACCATCCTCTTTTGATTCCCCTTCTGCCTCCTCCACCACTTCAAGCATGCTGATATCTTTGCCAAGGAACGCAATCTTTTCCTCCTCGCTGTACGCGTAGCTAATTTCCTTCCCCCTCTTTATTTTATAAAGTGGTGGTTGCGCAATATAAATATATCCTCCTTCAATCACTGCTTTGAAATACCTATAAAAAAGTGTAAGGAGAAGCGCGCGAATGTGCGCACCGTCCACGTCCGCATCGGTTGCGATAATGATTTTGTGATAGCGAAGCTTTGACATATCAAACACATCTCCAATACCAACGCCGAGCGCAATCACAAGCGACTTGATTTCATTTGACTCGAGCATTCTGTCCAAACGCGCACGTTCTACGTTCAAAATTTTACCCTTGAGCGGGAGGATTGCTTGTGTCTTTCTGTCACGCCCTTGCTTTGACGAACCACCTGCAGAATCTCCCTCTACAATAAAGAGCTCGGAGTCCTCTGCCTTGTTGCTCTGGCAGTCTGCGAGCTTTCCTGGAAGCGTGAGTCCCTCAAGCGCCCCTTTGCGAAGCACGCTATCCTTTGCGGCCTTTGCAGCTTTGCGCGCACGAAGCGCGAGGATCACTTTGTTTACGATGGCGCGACCGTCATCAGGATTCTCCTCGAGAAACATTCCGAGCGCCTCACCAAAAACTTTTTCCACGGCACCACGAGCCTCCACTGAGCCAAGCTTGCCTTTTGTCTGTCCTTCAAACTGAATCTCACGAAGTTTTACCGAGATAGCACAGGTAAGGCCCTCGCGTACATCGTCAGCGGTAAAGTTTTCATCTGCATCTTTTAGAAAATTATTTTTCCGCGCATAGTCATTGATACGACGCGTTAGTGCGGTACGAAAACCCGTCACGTGGGTTCCGCCCTCCATATTGTAGGTGTTGTTTGCAAAAGCAAGCTCACGTGATGAGATGTCGTCAATGTATTGGAACGCCACTTCCACCATGACCTCGTCAACCTCTTTTTCCACGTAACAAATATTTTTGTGTACTGGCTTCTGGTGTTGGTTATAAAAACGCACAAGCGACACAAGTCCCCCGTCAAAATAAAATGACATTGAGGGAACCTCGAGTTGAAAATCTGCTAGGAACACCTCGTTGTCGAGCTTGAGTTTGTCTTCTGACTTGCGCGCGTCGATAATAACAATCTGAAGACCCTTTACAAGGTACGCCTGTTGACGAAGGTGGTTTACAATCTGGTTCCAGTTCCAACCCATCTCTTTAAAGATTTGTTCATCTGGCTCAAAGGTAACGATCGTGCCACGAAACTTTGTTGTGCCCACTTTCTTGACCGCGGCTTTTCTTTTGCCTCGCTCGTACTCCTGCATGTTGATGACACCATCGCGGTGCACCTCTACTTTTGTATATACCGAAAGCGCGTTCACTACAGATGCGCCCACGCCGTGTAGCCCGCCCGAAACTTTATAGCTTTTGCCTTCAAACTTTCCTCCAGCATGAAGCGTGGTCATGATAGTTTCCAGTGCGGAAACTTTTGTCTTTGAGTGAATGTCGGTAGGGATACCACGGCCATTGTCGACTACGCGCACACGGTTACCCGGAAGGAGCGCAACTTCAATGTGGTCCGCAAAGCCACCCATCGCCTCGTCGCGTGAGTTGTCAAAAATCTCCCAAATGAGGTGATGGAGACCCTCAGGACCTGTGGAACCAATGTACATACCCGGGCGCTTGCGCACAGGCTCAAGCCCCTCAAGGACAACGATGTCCTCTGCTCCGTAATCCTCTACTTCATTTTTGTTTTTTGCGTCCTTTTTTGCCATGAAAATTAGTTAAAAAAATAAAAGCTTTCGCTTATTTGTGCGGTTATTATACCAAAACTCTTGCCTTTTTGCTACCGCAAAAGGGCTTGACAAGAATGAATGTAATTGTAAAAATTAATCTAGTCATAGGCAATTTAACCTTTAGGAGAAAATGATGAATAATAGTTCCTTGTTTATGGGACACGATCCCTTTACCTCAGCTTCCACGCCCATTCGTACCACACTCACCCCAAGTATTAGGCGGCATGATGTTTCTAAATTTATACGGGAAAATGGGATTTTTCCAGAACCAGCATCAAGGATCATTCTCCATCGGCGCAAAAACTCTGTGGTGCCTCAAAAATATTCTATACATTTTGAAGACTAGGGCTTTCAGAATCCTACGTGTACAACCCCGAATGATTTCGGGGTTGTTTTTATCTACCTCACCCCAAGTCCTTTTGCGGAAAGTTTTGCGGTAATGCGTGCCATTACTTCGTTTATTTCAATATCAGAGAGGGTGCGATCGGGTGATTGAAAAACGAGGTTGAATGCGTAAGAGGTCTTCCCGTCTTTTTCAAATACATCAAAGAGGCGATCACGAACAAGGAGCGCACCCGCTTCTGTGCGGATCATTTCAAGAATTTCCTGTTGTGTAATTTCTCCTTCTGCCCACATGGCGATATCTCGAAGCATAAACGGATAGGAGGAAATCTTTTTATATGGTTCTACTTCTACTGCTGGGATAAGTGGCTCATAAGCACCGACTACTTCTATTGGTGCGAGTGTGCACTCACACACATTCCCCTTCCCTTCCCAAACAAGTTTTGTGCCGAGCGCATTTTCAAGTGTAGTGCATGCGTGAGTGAGAATCTCGCACTCTCGTTCTTCTTTTCTTGACTGCTTCATTGCCTTTGTCACGGTCACCCCCAGAGAAATGTGAATCGCCTCCTTTTCGGGTGCAAAAAATACTGTCCCAATTTCAAACATCAAAATTTCGTCCACCCCAAGGAGTGGCGCATTGCGGGCGTTAAAAACAAGCGCTTCTGTCATGCCGTCAGAGAGGTTATCGCGGAGAAAATTAATCCCCTCTGCCATTGGGTTTGCGAGCTCCACTTTTCCTTCTTTGCGAAATGCGTAGGTAAATATTTCTGAAAAGGAAAGATCCGCAAGTGTGTTTCTCGCGCGAAGCATTGCATCGTACATACCATTTTTGACTGGCGTGAAAGAGTCGTCGGTGAGCACGGCTGTAGGAATATTGTCATAGCCAATGAGACGCGCTACCTCTTCTGCGATATCTGCGGGGATACGAATATCAAAACGCTCTGCGGGTGCTGTCACCGAAAATCGCTCCTCAGAATTTTCAACAATACTTTCGTACTCAAAACCGAGGCGCATAAGGTCGCGGGTTAAATCATTTGCCGAGTACGGAATTCCTAAAATGCGTACGATATCATTTGGAGACATGCTCACGCGGTGCGGGTTTTCAGGATTTGGATAGACATCTATCATTTCCCCTGCTTTTGCTTCAGGAAAAATCTCGAGCAAAAGCTCCGTTGCGCGCTCCATTGCAATATGGGCAATCTCAGGAGCACGATTGTGTTCAAATCGACGCGATGAGTCTGTGCGGATATTTACGCTTGCAGATGCTTTCCTCACAAGTGCAGAGTCAAATGTTGCGGACTCAAGAATGATGGTATTTACTTTTTCGCCTACACCAGCGTGTGTACCGCCCTTTACCCCCGCAATAGCAAGTACACGAGCACTATCAGCAATCACGAGTGTGTCTTTTGGAAGTGCAATATCCTTACCATCGAGTGTTTCAATTTTTTCTGCTGTCGCCGAATTTCTGACAAAAATTGTTGTTTGTTGTAAGTTGTTTGTTGTAAGTTGATTAGCATCAAAGGAGTGCATTGGTTGTCCTGTTTCAAGCATTACGAAGTTGGTCACGTCTACAATGGCGTTGATACTTCTCTGCCCCACTGCTTCAAGAGCCTCACGAAGCCACGCAGGTGACTCACGTCCGTCTACTCCTTCCACAACACGTCCGACATAACGAATGCATACTTTTGGCTCAGAAATTTTAATGGCGATCTTTATCTTAGTTTCTGATGTTAAAACCTTTGGCTCAAATGCTTTTAGTTTCGCAGTACTAAACATCGCCACCTCGCGCGCGAGACCGATGTATGAAAGTAGGTGCCCTCGATCGGGAGTAACTTTTAGTTCATAAATTGTGTCGTCCCCTTTTTTCTCAATGCCCTCTACTTCACAAATGTGTTCAAGAAAAATACGTGAAAGGTCTTCTGGGTTTGGGATATTGTCAGCGTACTTTGAGAGTACTTTATGTGATGCAAAAATATTCATGCTAGTTTTTCTTAATGAGTACAGCGAGTTTAGAAAAACTGCACCCGGTTAAATACGATTTAAATGAATTACATTCAAATCGTGATTTCAAATTCTCTATTAGGCGCATAGTGAATTTCTCATTGTTATGTGATTTTATCATAGTGTGTGATTGTGGTGTTAATTTGAAATCATTTAACTGGGTTAGGAGAAATATATTTGTTTCTCTCATTATTTTTCCTAAAATTGATTTACGAGGCGCAGGTCACCTGAGTAAATGAGTCGCACATCTTCAATCCCGTATTTGACCATTACGAGACGGTCTACCCCCATACCAAAAGCGAAGCCGGCGTACTTGCGTGGATCGATCCCCCCTGCAATTAAAACATTTGGATGAACCATTCCTGCACCCATTACTTCAATCCACCCCGACTTTTTGCATACCGAACAACCGCTGCCACCACAGAGAAAGCAAGAAATATCAATCTCAACTCCTGGTTCTACGAATGGAAAAAAACTTGGTCGCATCCTCATCTTTACATCATCACCAAAAAGTTTTTTAAAAAAAGTTTCAAGAGTTGCCTTTAGGTTTGGCAACGTTACATTCTCCCCCACGACAAGTCCTTCAATCTGGTGAAATTGTGTTTCGTGTGTAGCATCTGTTGCCTCGTGACGAAAAACCTTCCCCGGAACAACGATGCGAAGAGGTGGCTTATTTTTTTCCATAAAACGAACCTGTGCGTTGGATGTGTGGGTACGGAGCACCGTCTCTTTAACACCCTTTAGCCAAAATGTATCCTGCATATCACGCGCGGGATGATTCTTGGGAAAATTGAGCGCGTCAAAATTGTAGTACTCATTTTCCATCTCGGGACCAAGAGCTATTTCGAAACCCATGTCAGTAAATATACGCACGATTTCGTCCATTGTGCGTGAAAGCGGATGAATATTACCTTTTGTTTCCTCCATAATCCCATTAGTTTACCCCAACACCTACTTTTTGCATACCCCCACACCTATCACAGCATTGCTTTTGTTCTGCCACCATAAACAGGCAAACATAAAAAATATCAGGTGCTATATATTATGCGTATATAAATATTCCAAAGGCAGAACAATGCTGTGATAGGTGTGGGGCATAGTTTTTATTGCCTATCCTGAATGAGGGCAAAATCCGAGCAAGTATTACATACTAAATGATCTGAGCTAAATATTTTTGAAAACTATTGGCAATGATGCAAAAGTAGGTGTGCGGGTCTACACGAAAATCCCCATACGACCAAGTGGTAGTATGGGGATTTCTTGGAGTCAGAAATATTGAAACCATTCCTCCTCCTGTTCTTATTGTTGTAGCAGTTCCATTATAGATTAACTTTGAATTACGAAACTCTATTTCTGTCATTGCGAGTCGGTTAGCTTCCATGAAGTGACTTTGCTTATTCACCGACGTGGCAATCTATATGGGTTTGTCTTGGATAGCGCCCAGAGTCTGCGGCCGAGCCGTTAGATCTGGAGATTCAGAATCTGTTGATTCAGCCACGCGCTTCTCCCTCGCAAAGACAGGATAATAAGTAGTTCCGTAATTCAAGGAGATTAATATCAGTGCCACACGGTTACGTCAATTGATTGTTGGCTGAGAACGTTTCCACTTCTATCCTTGGCAATAAAGTTCAAATGGTATGGCCCTGTTCCTCTCCATGTCCAGTTAGTCAAGTCAACATCAAATTGCTTGTGAGGGTAATCTGTATAGTTGGTAGGTATGTTTACAAGTTGACCACCGTCTACTTGCCAATGCATATCATAATCATTAACGTCTGTATCTCTTAAAAGACCTTTGAAGGGCATGTGGCTCCCCCCTATATTTGCGCCCTGAGTTGGCCACCATATGTCAATTTGACGTCCAATGGTTGGTGTAGAGCCTCCAACCTGAATACCTAGCGCATTGTCCACCCAGAGATAATTTTGTGACCAATTGTAGTTAAAGATTCCAATTTTTACGGTGTAGCTTCCGACTGCGCTCGGGATAAAGCTTGTGTTATAGGTTTGGGTCTGCCCCTGTTCAAAATTTTGTAGTTCATAAAATTTTTGGAAAACCTTTTGATTTGAGGAATTATATACTTCTACATCAACGATTATACTTCCCACGGAAGATCCGTTGTTGGTGACGATCGAATTTATATTGATGGCCTGGGCAACGGTGACAGTGCTAGTGCTTGCACCCTGCGACGTAGCAAAGCTCGGATTGCCTGTAGTGCTAGATGGCTTTGTAACTGCGGTTGCGTCCAATATTACCGCTGTTTGAGCCAATGCTCTACCGTTCAATGTTGAACCAGTATTAAACACAATTGCGGTTTCGTCCAAAATATTTCCATTGAATATTGCACTTGTGCCTACAGTGGTTTGTCCTGCGACAATCCAATAGACATTACTTGCTTGTGCGCCACCTGCCAATATAATTTGAACATCTGAACTAACATTTAAGTTTTGTGCTATCTGGAAAATCCAAACATCATTTGCCCCTCCTGAAAGGGTTACATTTGTTGGAACCAATACACCGGTTCCCCATTTGTATAAACCAGGAACGATTGTTAGACCACCAATATTTCCAGCACCGAGCTCGGTTGCCGTGTAGTCTGACCTTCCTGCTCCATCGGTATATGCTGTTTGCATATCACCAATAGCAGTGGTTAGATTTATTGGAGTTGGACTTGCGTAATCTGGAGCGTAAACATTTCCTGTTACTAAGGCAGATGTGGAAAACGCACTTGCCGAAGGAAGAGTCAGAGAAAATCCTGTTATCGCACTCGCTGCGATTGGGCTAACACCCATGTCTCCAACAACCTTAGTTGTTCCTGTTGTGGATATACCTGTTTTAGACAAAATTGCATAATCTCCTGCTGTCCCTAAATTTATTCCTGCTGGACCTGCCGCGATGGCAGTAGTAATGCCAAATGAAGCAATGGCGAATGAGCTAAGAAGCACAGCTACAGAAACCTTGTTGAATATTTTCATATATTTTTATTGCTTATTTAGAATTAGGACCTCACAACAGAAGACGTTGTGATCCTTCAATGTTTACATTACTTCTGGCAGTAAAAAACACGCCTCCGTGTGCTTTTCAGGCCATTCCTGAATAACTGCAAAAAACGAATTTCATCTCATCTCCAAAATTTTTCGGTATTAGTTTCTAGAAACAAACTGCAATAATACAAAAGTAGGCGTGCGGGTTTACACGAAAATCCACCAAAAACAAAAACCGCTTTAAGCGGTTTTGTTTTAGGGGGATTTTCGTGGGCTATGCTTTTTCTGCAAAAACCACAAGCCTGTTAGAATAACTTTTTTCCGTCTTATTCCATGTTCCCTCACACGTAATAAGATTAAGGTGCGCGTTTCCATCACTTGAGATGAACACATCTGAGGCATCGGCATTTTGATCATATAGGCGAGACTCTCTCACAATGAAAACAGTTGTCGTACCTTGCGCATCCACTACATATATTTTGTCTCCGGTTTTTAATTTTTTTAGATTGTCAAAAACAGCTGGTATGCCATTTTTCCAGCCATAATGTCCACTAATGACTGCACTTCCTTGTTCGCCAGGGCGTTTGCCGAGATTAAACCAGCCGGCGGTCGTCGGGCCTTTTGGAGAATCCATCGCTCCAAGAGGAGTAACTCCCATTCCTTCCACTACTGCATCAACATTAATATCAGGAATAATAATGCGTGTAGGCACGTTATATAATCCCGTCTCTTCTTTAGGAATCAACTTTGCTGGCGGTGCCTCAGAAATTTTTTCTGTGACCCCGCTACTTTGGGTTGTCTTTTCCCTACTAAGCGCATTTATTTTCTCACGAGTTTTCAATCCCGAAACTCCTGTTCCCTTTTTAAGTCCATAAGGAAGCAGAATTTCATCCTTATATTTTTCTTGGAATTTTACTACTGCGCGCTTTGTTGCAGGACCAAAATAATTTGTTTCTTTTCCTGCAGACCCTGCTCCTGCATCAGCGATTTGTGTTTCAGGGTCTAGGTTTAGAAATTTCTGCAGGTCAAGCACCTCTTGTCCGCGCATTCCCAAAGAGAGCGTAGTGGTGAGCTGGTTTAGTTGCGCAAATGCCTGTTGTGCAACTAAAACAAAGAGAGTTATGAGGACCCCTGCAAAGAGATATTTAATTGCGAATTTTATTGGCATAATTTGTGAGAGTTTTTAAGAGAAAGACCCTGCAAAGAACAGGGTCTTTATTTGCGTATTATTTTTTAAGTGTTAACTCTAAATAACGCGCTTTCTTCGTGCAATATAGAGCGAAGCAAACAATGCAACGATTCCCGCTGAGACAAGAATGTTTAGCAAATTCTTATTCTCGGGCGCAAAACCAGTATTTGGAAGTTTTACTGGGCTCACTACAACAGTCGCTGGAGAAAAATCGATTGCCGTCAAGCCATTTGCATGACCCTCTGCGGTCCCAATATTTGTTGTTGTCTGCGTTAGATTTGTAAGGCATGTAAATTGCCATGTTTCGTTGCTTTCTAGAAGATTATTTTTGTTTAAATCGCCTGGATGCCCAGAAACTCTTCCTGGCAACCCAGTACACTTATCATCAACAATACTGACGTCAGACAACGGTGCCGTTCCTGGATTTGTGACCGCGTACGAATACGTAACTGCTCCACCACCGAAAGGAAGGAGAAACGTATTTGGAGTTTTTACCAAGTGGATTAATGGCGGTGCAAGTGGTACCCCTACAAAGACAGTTGCGTTAGCGGTGTCATAGGTATCCCAACCATTTGCCTGCCCATGAGCAGTCGCTGTGTTTGTCTCTGTTTGAGAAACAATTTTTGAACAAGTATAAGTCCATGCTTCGCCAACGCTAAGTTTTCCATTTTTGTTAGTATCGCCTGAAACATAAGTTACCGGGCTACATTTGTCATCCTTGACCCATGGACCAATCATGGTAACAGGACCAATATTTGTTGCTACATACGTATACGTAACTAGTCCAGGACCTGCAAGAAGCGATAGAGGACTTGGAATTTTTGTAACATTAATAAGTGGACGAGGTGCAAAAGAACTACCACCACCCGTAGAAGCAGCTGGCGCTGGTGGGGGTACCACACACGTTGCCTTTGTAATGATGTTAGAACCATCAAGCGTGACAGCCCCATTTTGTGCAAGTACGCGACCTTCAACGTTTGCGGTCGTTCCTAACGTTGCCGAGGTTAATGCAAGGATATTTCCCTTTAGGAAAGATGCTGAGCCGAGTGTTGCTGAACTACCAACTTGCCAGAACACATTACATGCTTGTGCTCCTCCAGTGAGAGTCACGCTGCTTGCTCCCGCTGTCGTAAGCGTTGAGCCAGCCTGGAAAATCCACACGTCTGTAGCGCTACCATTAAGAGTAAGGGTTCCAGTAATTCCCATTTGTGCAGGGGATTTGTAAATTCCTGGTGTCAAAGTGTACCCAGTGCCAGAGAATGAGTCAATTGTGTTATCAAGAACAGTAGTCACTGATGGCAGTATTGTGCCTCAGCGTTCAAATATGCTGTGGTTAGCGCAGTCTTTGCTCCCTGTGTGGTAGCATCACCCGCATGGTTTGTACCGGTCAATACCGCATTTCCAATCCCTGTAATGGTTGCCGTTGAGTAGGAACCGATATCCCCAGTGATTGTACTTGTGTTTACTGCCCCTCCAATAGTAATTCCAGATCCAGCAAGAATTGCAAAACCATCTGCTGTACCAAGTGAGGGTGACGTTGCTGCAAACACGGAGGATGGGGATGAAAGCAACACCATTGAAGCAGTGATGAGGGTTGCTGCAATAGATTTTTTACAAAATGTAATTTTTTTCATAATGTTAATTATTAATTATTTCTAATGTGAACTAATGTATGCGCGTGTCTTTGCTCCAAAGTTTCCAGAAGATGGGCTAATCCCCACCGAGGCTTGGAACTCTGCTAGCGCAGAACGGGTGAGTTCACCAAAGTAGGTGGTAGAGCCGTTTGCCGCCAATGCTAGCGCAGCAGGTCCTTTGTTTTGTGAAATCAAATATTTCTGAAGAACAGCGACGTCGCTACTACGATTGCCCTTCCAAAGGTTGGCGGTGATAACGCGCGCCTTGATTGTTTGCTCACCGAAAAGTGGCACCACAGAAGCATTTGCTCCTGTTGATGAGCTACAATTTTTACCAGTCACCGTGCTAAATTTATTTCCTGACACACATCCGGCGTCGGTGATTGCAACTGGTGTATTTGTTGAGGCCGAAGAGGTGCAATTCTTCCCCGTTACGGTGCTAAACTTATTTCCTGATACACATCCGGCATCTGTGGTTACAACTACTGAAACAGCACTTCCCCCACTATTATTAGATGATGCTGAACTAGCTGGTATTGCTGAAGTTGCTGGGGTAGCGGAGGTTACCGTTGGCTCTGCAGGAATAGCGGGAACAGCTGGGATTGCGGGGGTTGAGGCAACTGCCGCTGAAACAACATTGGAATCAAGCGTTACCGCTGTCTGTGCCAAAGCTCTACCATTTAATGTCGCGCCGGTGTTTAACACAATCGCAGTCTGACTGAGAATGTTTCCGTTAAAAACTGCGGTGGTGCCAATTGTTGCCTGACCTGCAACTGCCCAGAACACATTGCCTGATTGAGCCCCTCCACTCAAATTTATTTTTGCCGCAGAGCTAATGTCAAGATTTTGCGCTACTTGGAAAATCCAGACATCATTAGCAGATCCAGAAAGTGTAACGTCTGAAGGAATGGTGACACCCGTGCCCCACTTGTAGAGTCCTGGTGCGAGAGTCATTCCACCAATACTCCCTGCGCCGAGCTCTGTTACCGGAGCAGGCGCTGTTCTTCCCTGTGCATCTGTGTATGCGGTTTGCATATCACCGATAGCGGTAGTTAAATTTGCAGGAGTTGGATCTGCATATCCAGGGGCATATATTTTTCCAGACACGAGAGGCGATGTTGAAAATGCACTTGCCGAAGGAAGGCTTAGTGAAAATCCTGTAATGTATGTTGCCTGCGCTGGGCTTACACCGATATCACCCACAACTGAAGTTGTTCCTGTTGTAGAAATACCTGTTTTTGCGAGGACAGTGAAGTTGCTCGCAGTTCCTAAATTAACAGCTGCAGGCCCAGCAGCAAGGAGCGCAGTCGGGCTCACAAAAGTGAGAGCGATCGAAACGGCCAACGCTGAGGTTGAAGCCTTATTGAATATATTCATATGTAGATCCTCTTTAAGAGGTATGTTGTTTAGAGTGACCGAAAACTTAAATAAAAAAGTATCGCGCGCTTCCTCTAATTCTGAAGTGAAGAAATCATTGTATTTGTGCTGGTCAGCGAACAAATACAACTCCTTATATATAGTATATACCTTATTACAGCTTTGTATATGAATTTCAGGTTGAAATACCATTTACATTGGCTAAATCGAAGCAAACGTATAAGACGAAAGGATTAAATATGATCAACATAAATTGGGGGAAATGATAAATATGCTCCAAATAATAAAAGGGGTGGTTCGCTCTGCGAACCACCCCTTTTATTATTTGGAGCCATCTCCCGGATTTGAACCGGGGACCTACGCATTACAAGTGCGTTGCTCTACCAGCTGAGCTAAGATGGCACATATTTTAATTCCAAACTATCCTTCAAGATAGCACATTTTGTAACCTTCTCTTGAGCCTACCAAAACAGCTAAGATGGCACATATTTTAATTCCAAACTAAGAGGTCATAATTTTTTGATACTCTTTTGTCCATGAATTTATCTGCGTTAATAATTTTTTGTCAGAATAATTCACGGCTAGTGTACCATAGATTGATTTATTTTTATAAGTACCTGTTTTCCCGATATGAACATACGATTGATAAAAATTACTTTCTGGCACACCTGTTATAGAAGCCCAAAATTTCCTCAAATCCTTGTCGTTATGATCTGGATACAAGTGTAACAACAATTTCAATCTACTTTCAGAGATTCCACAAACCACCCGCAGAAAGCTCATAAAGAGTTTTATCATAGCAGGGTCACTGTTTACAAATTTAACAGTGCCACCGCCCTTTGCTCCCTCTGCCCAATAAAGCATCACACCTGCAAGCTTCAATGCTTTTTCCCTTTGAGAAAGATTTTTCTTAAGAACGAAGGGTTTTTTAGCAAACTCAGTGATGTACCATGTCGTAACCGCTTCACTTCTTGACCTCATCTTTACCTTATGTTTATTAAGGTAATATGCCACCGTTGAAGCTGGCATTTTAAACTTACTTACAATTTGTCCAATTGAAAGTTTATCTTTACAATATGACTCTACTATTTTAATTTGTTTTTCTTCTGAAAGTGCCACAACACAATCTTAGCACACCACCAGTTATGTAGCAACTGAACTCCTACTTCCCCTGAATCGACTTTTTGTATTCTGCCACATCTTTAAGGAAAAACGAAGCGGAACCTTTTTTACTATTCACACCCTTCCCTTTCACCATATCAAACCACTTACCGTGACGTGCCTTTAGCTTTTGACCCACGAGCTCTGTGAAATGAAGTACTGCGTGAGCTCCGGTATAGAACCCAGAAAGAACGAGCTTGCTCACGCGCACGAGGACTTGAGCCTTAAGCACATACCACCCGCGATGAATCGTCTCATGCAGTTTTCCATGCAGTTCTTTTTCTACCCCCTCGAGTGGTGAAAGATTTACCCCACGAATGGTCACAAGCTTCCACGAGACCATAGCGATGATGGTCGCGAGTGAAAGATAGAATAGTGTAATAATGATGAACATGATGGGGCAGGTGTTAGGTTTTAGTTGGTAGGTGTTAGTGGGTGCATTTTCCTAAAACCTAATATCTCAAACCTAGAACCTCACTAATTACTTTGCGACTGCAAAGCGAGCAAAGCGCGCAATCGCAATCTTTTCGCCAAACTTCTGCACACCGCCATCAATAAGTTGCTTGATGGTAATGTCGGGGTTCTTTACAAAAGCCTGCGCGAGGAGGGTGCGCTCCCCAAAGTACCCCGCGAGCTTCCCTTCCATCATTTTAGCTTGAATGTCTGCTGGTTTACCAGACTCTTCCACCTCTTTTTTAAACATCTCGGTCACCTTTGCGCGCACATCCTCGGTGATTTCTGATTCATCAAGGTACTGTGGATTTGTTGCGGTAGCGTGCATTGCTATGTCGCGCGCCATCGTAACAAACTCCTCATTGCGCGCCACAAAGTCCGTCTCACAGGAGAGTTCTACGAGCACACCCACTGTTTTGTTGCTGTGAATGTACGCTTCCACTACGCCGGCACCGAGCTCGCGGTCGCCTTTCTTTTCTGCAATAGCGCTACTCTTTTTCCGAAGAATAAGGAGGGCTTTTTCTTTGTCGCCTTCTGCCTCTTCAAGCGCCTTTTTGCACTGCATTACAGAGATTCCGGTAAGGTCGCGCAACTCTTTAATTTGTTCTGTGGTAATCATTTTTGGTAGAATTTAGAATATGGAATATAGAATTTAGGAATACCTTAATATCGACACTACACGTTGCGGCCGGCTTTGAAAGCGGCGGTTACTTGTGCAATGAAGAAACTCACGCTCGCTACTGACGAGTCATTTCCAGGAATAGGAAAATCAATCTCTTTCAAATTACAGTCCGAGCTCGCAAGCGCAATCACTGGCACGCCAAGGTACTGAGCCTCTTTGATAGCGATAGCCTCCTTGCGTGGGTCTACGACAAACATCGCTGCAGGAGTGTTTTTCATTGAGACGATGCCGGCAAAGTTTCTCTCCAAACGCTCAATGTCCTTATCAATAAGTGAACGCTCTTTCTTTGTGTACATTGCAAGCTCTCCTTTTTCCTTCTTGGCACGAAGGTCCTCAAGGAGTGCAACACGCTTTTTAATTTCTGAAAAATTGGTGAGAACACCACCTACCCAACGCTCTGCAACAAACGGCATGTCGATGGACACTGCGCCATCTTCTACAAGCTTTTTTGATTCGCTTTTTGTACCAACAAAAAGAATTTGCTTGCCACCCTTTGCGAGTGTTTTTACAAATTCAAGCGCGTTGGTGAGCTCTACGCTTGTTTTTTCCAAGTCCATAATCTCAATACCGTTTTTGGTACCGAAAATAAACTTTTTTGCTGATGGGTGGCGACGTGAACGTGAATATCCAAAATGTGCGCCTGCGGCAAACATTTCGGTAATTAGTGCGTGATTCTCTATTGTTTTTGTCATTATTATGGTTTGTGGTCAGGTTTTAAATTTTTAAAAAGTACAAGAAGACACTCATGACCTTATCTTCTTATTCCCCGTGTTATAGCTCATCATACTACCAGACGATGGGCCATATTGCAAGGAAAAAGGCGGCTCGTATGCACGAGCCGCCTTATTGGGGTTCTGGAAGAAGTTAGTTTTTATTAAGAAAAACAATTCACGGTAAAACTCCCTCCAGAAAAGGGTGCTGATGTGAAGGTAATTAAAACCAAGAAAGACATTATCTAATAAACAATCACATCAGCAAGCGGGAGAGTGGTGGCTAAGCTCTCAAAAGATAAACAAGGCGTCAGAAAACCACCACCCAAAACTTTAAAGAACAAATCTC
>JAUSES010000066.1 GCA_030649835.1 bacterium | reverse complement strand
TGAATTACGAAACAGCAATATCCCAGCATCGTCTTTGCGAGCAAAGCGAAGCAATCCAGGATTATGCTCGATAAACTCTGGATTGCCACGTTGGATTACCAACTCGCAAAGACGGAAAACCAGAGTTTCGTAATTCAAAGTGTTAGAGGGAAAGTGGCGCGACCAAAGGTCGTGCCACTTGACTTGTAAAATTCCTCATGATATATTGATGCTGGCATCTTTTGATCATTCGCGAGCATCGATCTCGCAGGATTTTGAAAACTTGATAGAAGGAGATGGAAATGGAGACATGGAACAGTGGCATGACACTAATAGTAGTCGTGTGCGGTATTGCACTTATTATGATGGTGCGGATATTGTACATGCACTTTTTGTTTCCAAGAAAGTTGCGGAGGCAGATTGAAGAGTGTAAGTCGAGCGAAGAGGCAGGTCGCCTTGTTTCTGTTGCGGCGAATGTTGACCCTCTCTCTCTTTGGCCGCAAGCACGGAAGAAAAAAAAAGAGCTCTTTTTTCTTGAGCAGGAGCAAGAGTTTCAAGAGAAATTACGAGCTGCTCTGGGCTCTGAAGAAAAACTTCTTGATTTACTGAGGAGGATAGATCCTCTTGATTGGTGGTACAATGGTTCTCCTTGTGGTCATTATTCGCAACATATCGCTTTGATCCAACAGGAGCTTCGGCCATTTACAAAAAAGCGTATCTTGGAAGCGACTACTTCGTCGGAATTGATGGCTCTTGAAAAAGAAAGTCGAATTGATGGCGATCTTGAGAAACTTTACAATCAGCAACTGACCATCTTTATCCTTCAGGAAGTAATTGTTGCGGAGAGAGGGGATGCGGAATGTTTCAGTGTTAAATTAGGGATCGGTATTATCGACACCCTTATTATCACAAAGAAGAATATGCTGTTAGAAGACCCTTCTGCTGTGGGCCGCCAACAAATTCTCGATGCGGTGGACGAGGCACTGAAATATAAGCTTGAGAAAATGTGCAAATAGTATTAATAAATGAAACGCCGCGAAACATTGCGGCGTTTTTTTGTTGCACTCTATCGTGAGATGAGAGATAATATAAACGACAGGTCTATATAGCACATGCCAAAATATAAATACAAAGTACGGGAGCTTTCGGGAGAGGAGACCGAGGGAGAAATAGAAGCGTCGGACCGTTTTGCCGCGGCTTCAAAGCTTCGCTCTGGAGGCAAATCAGTCCTCGCAGTGACAGAGGCATCGAACGGCGCTGTTTTCAACATGGACGCAATCAACGAGATGCTTTCGCGTGTGAAAGTGCAGGAGCTCATCGTCTTTGCACACAACTTAAGCGCTATGATGAAAGCGGGGCTTGCGCTTTCGCGTGGGCTTTCTATACAAGAACGCCAAACAAAAAATCCCGCACTCAAAAAAACCCTGAAGACATTGATTGCTGAGATCAGTAAGGGCTCCACGCTCTCGGCAGGCATGGCAAAGTTCCCAAAAGTATTTTCACCAATATTCGTTTCTATGGTGCGCGCGGGGGAGGAGTCTGGAGGGCTTTCTGACTCACTCCTCGTAGTGGGTGACCAGCTTGAAAAAAGCTATCTTTTGAAAAAGAAAATAAAAGGCGCGATGATTTACCCATCAGTGGTTATTGCAACACTCTTTATCATCGGCGTACTTATGTTTATTTATGTAGTACCTACCCTCGCAGCTACGTTTAAAGAGCTCAACACTGAGCTCCCCACCAGCACAAAGGTTATAATGTGGATTTCTGATTTTCTTTCAAATAACCTCATCGTAGGTATCGTTGGTCTTATTGGAATTATTATCGCAGTAGTAATGATCCTGCGTACAAAACAGGGACAGCGTGGACTTGAGTTTATTTCTTTTAGACTACCAATAGTGAAGGACTTGGTGAGACAGTCCAACTCCGCCCGTACTGCACGCACACTCTCCTCACTCCTTTCTTCAGGGGTTGATATGGTAGAGGCAATTACTATCACCAAGGACGTTCTTCAAAATTCCTACTACAAAGAAAAAATGACCCTCGCTGCGGACCGTGTACAAAAAGGTATTCCGTTGTCATCTGTGTTTGCTGAAGGGGATATTTATCCGCTTTTGGTGAGTGACATGGTGGAAGTGGGCGAGGAAACGGGAAAACTTTCAGAGATGCTTCTTAATCTCGCGCTCTTCTACGAAAACGAAGTGGATGAGGCGACGAAAAATATGTCCACCATTATTGAGCCACTTCTTATGGTGTTCATTGGTGCATCCGTTGGTTTCTTTGCAATCTCAATGATTTCACCGATGTACTCAGTGATGAGCAATGTTTAACATGAGGCACCTATTATCAAATACTCACCAGTCTCTAAAGCGCGGATTTACCCCCACACCAACATTGGTGCCGTTTCGCTTTTGTAAAATTTTATTAGCAAAAAGTATTAAACCTGTTCAAGAATTGATTTTGACACGGGATAAAGGCGAAACAAAAAAGCCGCACCAACGTTGGTGTCGGGGGTTTACTCTGGCGGAAATAGTAACCGTTGTCGCAATTTTGAGTATCCTCATGAGTGTCGCGCTCCCATCTTTTTCTGGGTTTCGTAACAGTAAGATCCTTGATGCCACATCAGAGGAAATTCTTGCCGTCCTTTCTACCGCAAGCGCAAATACGCTTTCTGCGAAAAATGGTGACCCTTATGGTGTGCACTTTGAGAATCTAAGTGGGGTCTCAAAATTTGTGCTTTATCGAGGAGTGACGTACTCAAGCTCAGATGTAAACAACGTAGTGTATATGCTGGATAGTAAACTTGAGATTTCGAATATATCTCTTGTGGGGGGGGCTGTGGATGTCCTCTTTGATCCACTCACTGGAAAAACTACACAAAGTGGCACTGTCATAGTGCGTGTAAAAGCAACGCCTACGATACTACGCACCATCACTATTAACGGAACGGGGATTGCAAGCGTGAATTAAATTGTTTTCCCTCGCAAGAGTTTTCAGAGGTGCTATAATAATTGCATACTATGAATCCCGTTAGAGGTCCCCGCCCACTTTCGCTAGAACACAAAATTTGAGCTCAAGTGATGGCGGGTGGGATACAGTTATGTTTTGACACCATGGGTTTTGTAAAGTAATATGTCGAAATTTTACCAACTATTAATTAGGTACGGAAACGCACAGCGTTTCCTACCTCTAACGGGATGAAACGAGGATTTGGACTCATTGAAATCGTTATTGGCTCTGCAGTGCTTTCTGCTGCTCTCCTCAGTGTCTCTTCGTACTATCAGCAGGCAATACGCGTAAGTCGTTCTACTGCAACCACCGTGCAGGCGAGTCTACTTCTTGAAGAAGGTGTCGAAATAGCAAGAATTTTCCGCGATAGCGGCTGGACAAATGTTGGTTCCCCTGCAAATGGCACAATTTATTTTCTAAACTTTAACGGCACCAAGTGGGCTACAAGCACCACAAATACATATATAGATGGTACTTTTGAGCGCACAGTGCGTTTTGATGATGTATATAGGAATGGTTCAGACGATATTGTCGCTACCCCTGGCACATTAGATCCGAACACCCGAAAAGCTACTGTGTCGGTAAGTTTTTGGAATCTTACTGCCACCACCACGCGTACAATTGAAACGTATTTAACCAATATTTTTTAATGATGAATTTTTTTAATAAAAAATTAATGAGGAATAAGGGATTCACCCCCCCACCAACTTTTACAAATATAGAAAATGGTTTCATTGCTGGATGGCTACAAAAGTGGAGAGGTCGCCAGTTTAGTTCTCGCAAAAAGTTGGTGGGGGGGTTTACCCTCGTGGAGATGGTTATCTATGCTGGCGTACTCGGGGTTCTTGGAGTTCTTTCTATTAACTCTACTTTGATTATGACCCGCGCGTTTACCGATCTCCGCGTCTCGCGCGACCTCAATAGCTCTGCTACCGCGCTTTTTGAACGGCTTACGAGAGATATTCGCGGAGCAAAAAGTATTAATCTCTCTAGTACTTTTGATTCATCAACTGGCTGGCTTACGCTTGATACAGAAGATTTAAGTGGTACCGCTACGACGGTGGAGTATTATATTGAAGACAGTTTGGTTAAAATCCGAGAGGGAGGTGTCGCGCAAGGTGCAATCATGACCCCAAAGACGACCATCACCAATTTTTATTTACGAAGGCTCATAAATACAAACAGCGAGGCGATTAAAATAGAGGCAACCATTTCTGCAACACGTGGTGACATTACAAAAACGCGCAAGTTTTATAGCACGGTAGTTATGCGTGAATCCTATTAAAAAATGCAAGCATGAAAAAAACATTTTTCAAAAAAAATCAAAACACTCTACAAAGCCCCCACACACGTGGCGCAGCTCTCATGCTCACGGTACTTTTTATGCTCATTATCTCGGTCGTTATTGTTCTTGGCTCCGCATCCCCGCTTGTCCTTGATCTAAAAAACGCGCAGGATCTTTACAAGTCAAAAGCATCCTATTACTCCGCAGAGACTGCCATGGAGGATATTTTTTACCGTTTTAAAAAAGGGAAAATTTATGAGCCATCGCCACGGGTGCTTTCAGTAAACGGGGGCACAGTATCAGTACAAACGACGAGCATTGGTAGTTTTGAAAAAGAAATTGTTGCTACAAGCGATATTTCGTCCCGTTTGCGAAAAGCTAAACTTAACGCCATTCAAGGAGTTGGTTCTGATTTCTCATTCGGGGCTCAAATTGGTGATGGGGGGTTGGTGATGGCTGAAAACTCAGAAATTAGAGGGGTAGGGGGAGCCGTGGGAAACGTTTTTAGTAATGGGCCGATTGTAGGCGCAAATGGCACAAAAATTACAGGGACTGCGATTGTGGCAACAGGCGTTGTCCTTGATCCAGTGCAACAATCAACTGTTTATAATTTGGATACAAATGTAGGCAAAAACAGCACTGATACAGATTACGCACAGCAGTTTACAGCTGGGGAAACTGGGGGCCTATATAGAGTCAGCCTGTATCTTAAAAAAACAGGAACCCCTTCAGGTACAAATGATATACGTATTGTTTCTGACAATGGGAGCAATTCACCACTCACGACTTCGCTTGCAGGCGTGACTCTCAGTCCTGCAAGCGTGGGGACAAGCTACGGGTGGATTGATTTTACGCTATCCACCCCCGTGAGCGTGGTTTCAGGACAGAAATATTGGATTATTCTTAACGCAGGAACAAATAGCACTTCTAATTATTGGACATGGGGCAGCGATAGTACCTTTGGGTACACGGGTGGCAGTGCTAAATATAAATCAAGTTGGAGCACAGGGGGTTCATGGACTGCTGTTTCCCAGGATTTAAATTTTAAAGTGTATTATGGCGCTGGTCCGGGCACTATAACCAACTTGGCGCATATTTATGTTGATGCCCATGCAAACACCATTACTGGCTCAACAATTGATGGTATTGCATATTGTCAGACCGGATCAGGGAACAGTAAATCATGCAATACTTCACTTCCTGACCCAATTCCGGGATCAATGTCAATCACAGACGGAAACATTGCTCAGTGGAAAACAGAGGCAACAGCAGGAGGAGTTATTAATAATAGTTGTCCCGGAACAGGATGTTCACTCAGTATGGGGCCAAAAAAGATAGTGGGCGATCTCACCATCAGCAATCCTTTTACAATCACCGGAATTCTCTATGTAACAGGACACATTTCAGTGAATGCAAATCTTAAGTGTCATGCAGACTTTGGTGCTAGTAGTTGCATTATATTAGCTGATGGATGGATTGAGACATCCAACGGGGTTAATATAACTGGTTCAGGCACAGCAGGAAGCTACGTGCTTCTTGTTTCGACGATAGCGGGATGTAATGGGGCGGCCTCATCAACATGCACACCAAACGATGATGCGGGAATTGAAATTTCAAACAATGTGACAGGAGGTATTTATTTTACAACTGCTTCTATGATTAGTATGAGCAATAATGCAAGCGTGAAGGCCGTAACGGGCTACAAATTGAATCTTCAAAACAATGCAATCATTCAATACGAGACGGGAATAGCGAACACTCTCTTCTCCTCCGGACCTGCGGGTGGGTGGAATGTGGGAGGCTGGAAGGAGGTGCAGTAACTAGTTAGTAGTTGATAGGTTTTAGTTGGTAGGTGGGTGCTAAAAATTCGAGCTACGCTCGAATTTTTAGCATATAGGTTCTTGTGATATGATATTGATATGAAAAAACTCATCATCGGGAACTGGAAAATGTACCCTGCAAGTTTGAAAGAAGCGAAAACAAAGTTTGTTGCTATTAAAAAAACAGCAAGCAAATTAAGTAATGTGCAAACAGTTGTCTGTCCCCCACTTGTGTATGTGAGCGAATTAAAAAAGCTCGTCACGGGGCATCGCGTAGTAGTAGGCGCACAAAATGCGTGGTTTGAAAAAGAAGGCGCATTTACGGGGGAGGTTTCTTTGGCAATGCTCGCATCCGTTGGTGCACAGTATGTGATTGTCGGGCATTCAGAGCGCAGGGCACTTGGCGAGACAGATGAGCTTGTCCACAAAAAAGTCCTTGCGGGGGTAAAAGCAGGACTCACTGTAGTGCTTTGTGTGGGTGAGCGCGAGCGCGACCCAGATGGGGAGTATATGAAATTTATTTCAGAACAAATTAAATCTGCCATTCACGGTGTTCAGAAAAAGGAGCTAAAAAAAGTAGTCATCGCCTATGAACCAATATGGGCGATAGGAAAAAATGCGGTGCACCCCGCATCTTCAGATGATGCGCTCGAGGTTTCCATCCTCGTCAAAAAAACTCTAGTCGATATTTACGGCAAAGACGCAGCCTCAGTACCCATTCTCTATGGTGGCTCAGTAGATGCAAAAAACGCATGGGAGTTCCTCTTAAAATCCCAAGTAGACGGCCTCCTCGTCGGTCGCGCAAGCCTCGACCCCAAAGTTTTTGGAGAAATTCTAAATGAAGCAGATAAAATTAAGTAGTGACTTGTCTTTGCGAGCGAAGCGTGGCAATCCAGAAGCGGGTTGCATAATCTAGTTTGACTTCGGGCTTTTACTCATGGTAGCATTGAATATATGTCAAATACTGTTAGTCTCACCAAAGTAGAATATAGTGATCTTACCAGTCGGGCAAAGGCCTACGATATGATTGTTTCTCTTGTTCAAAAAGAGGTTGCTTTTATTCCTCCTGTGCGAAGTACAAAAAAGATTATTTCAGAACTTAAAAAAACAGAAAAATACTCACAAGATTTTTTGAAAAGCATAGAGCGAGGTTTTCAGCGCTCGGCACATTTTACAAAGTAGTATGAACATTCTACCGATTCATCCAGAAGTTGAGGTGTATCTCAAGGCGCATAAGTTGGTAAAGAAATTTGAAAAGCAGAGTAATTTTTTTGAACAGGATATTAAGTACCCAAGCCTTGAGGTTGAGTTGCTTGAACCGAAACATCTTAAAATCTATAGTTTTCGTGTAGACAAAAAGTATCGCGCTATTTTCGTATTCATCCGTAGAGACACAGTTGAAGTCATCGACGTGAATAATCATTACCGATAGTTATTCTATAGAAAAATATAAGCACATGAGCCAAACAAAACTCCCCAAGGTAAAAGATATTATGAATTTAAAAGGCAAGCGCGTGGTGCTTCGGCTGGATTTTAATGTGCCGATTAAGAACGGAAAGATTGTGGAGACGATGCGTATTGATCGCGCAATGCCGACCGTGGAATATTTGATAAAGAAAAAGGCACGCATAATTATTCTTTCACACATAGGAAAGGATGCATCGTCATCACTAAAACCGATCGTGCGTTACCTAAGCAAAACGATAAATGTGGGTTTTGTTCCGGACTTTCGTACAGAAGAAGCGCACGCGGTGGTAGATGGGCTCGCGGAGGGAGGAGTCGTTGTATTTGAAAATCTTCGCCTTGATGAACGAGAAGAGGAAAATAATCCAGAGTTTGCAAAATACCTCGCTTCGTTTGGCGATGTATATGTAAATGATGCATTCGCTGTGTCGCATCGCTCTCACGCATCGGTGGTTGGTATTACAAAATTTTTGCCAAGCTATATTGGTTTTCTGATCGAAGATGAGATCAAACACTTGTCGCTTGCCCTAAAGCCAAAACACCCGTTCCTCTTTATTCTCGGTGGCGCAAAATTTGAAACAAAAATGCCACTTATGAAGAAGTTTTTAAAAATCGCTGACCATGTATTTGTGGGAGGAATCCTCGCGAATGACTTTTTTAAAGACAAAGGACTTGAGACAGGGAAGTCTGTGGTAGATAAGCACAGTATCAATCTCACACCACTCCTCAAAAATGGGAAAATAATTTTACCAAGTGATGTTGTGGTAAGGACCGGCCTCGACAAAAAATCTGTATCAAAAAAGGTTGCTGATGTTTTACCTACAGACAATATTGTTGATGTAGGCCCAGACACCATACAAAATCTAGTTCCGCTTCTTAAAAAAATGAAGCTAATAGTATGGAACGGACCTCTCGGCTTTTATGAGGAGGGATTCGATAAGGGGACGATCGCTCTCCTCAAGGCAATCGCCGGCACACGCGCAACGTCAATCATTGGCGGTGGCAATACGGCAGTAATTGTGGACAAGATCGGCCTCGGAGAAAAACTTTCTTTTGTTTCAACTGGTGGTGGAGCAACTTTGGACTATCTCGCAGACGGCAAGCTTCCCGGCATTGATGCGATAATAAAATGTAAAAAAAGACGAGTGTCTTTAGAATGAGTGCTATGCACGTATAATATACTATAGTATATTATACGTGCATAGTGAAAATATAGTATCTGCGCACAACTCTGAGTATCCGTCTTTGCGAGTGAAACGAAGCAATCCAGTGCCACATGGGTCAAATGACTAGATTGCTTCGAGTCCTCGCAAAGACAACAACTTTTATACACGTTTTTAAAGCATATAAATCAAGGCTTACTCAGAGTTGTGAGCAGATACAAAATATAAGTATTATTATGTCACACACAATACAAAAAGATTCTTCGCGCAAGATTGTCCCGCTTGTCTTTATTACAGTGTTGATAGATATGTTGGGTATAGGAATTTTGATTCCGGTTATCCCACAGCTTTTTACAAATCCACTTTCTCCACACTATTTGCTTGCGGGTTCTGCCTATGCAGAAAGTGGATATTTTTTAGTAGGGCTTTTGCTCGCGCTCTATGCGCTCGGGATGTTTTTTTCCGCGCCAATATTTGGAGAGCTTTCTGATAGATATGGTCGCAAAAAAATGCTCTCATGGGCTCTTGCAGGGGGAGCATCATCATACGCACTTTTTGCCTTTGGTGTTGCGACACAAAATATTCCACTTCTTATTTTTGCGCGTATTACGGGCGGGCTATCAGCAGGGAATATTGGTATCGCACAGGCAGTCATTGCGGACATTACACCACCAGCGCTTCGCGCTGCACGCTTTGGACTCATTGGTGCTGCGTTTGGAATTGGGTTTATTGTGGGCCCATCACTCGGAGGGCTTCTTTCGAATCCGCAAGGTCTCGGTATTTTTGGTGCGGCAACGCCATTTTGGTTTGCATCTATTCTTTCCGCTGTGAATGTACTGTGGGTACTCGCTATTCTTCCTGAGACAAATAAGCACATCGCGCAGTCATTGAGGAAACTCTCTCTATTGCGCTCTTTTCATAATATTGCACGAGCGCTCCGTCCGTCGCCACTGCGCGCGCTTTTCAAAGTAAGTTTCCTTTTTCAGTCTGGCTTTGCATTCTACACATCATTTCTCGGTGTTCTTCTCGTCTACCGTTTTGCAATGAGTGAGGTAGACATAGGTACGTATTTTAGTTATGTGGGGATTTTTATTGTTCTTACGCAAGCGTTCGTTACGCGTCCGGTCACCGCGCGGTTTTCTGAGAAACAAATTCTCCGACTCACAATCCCCATGGTTTCTTTGTGTATGGTTTTTGTTTCCTTTGTGCAAACAGAAGCACTTCTTTATATGATTGTTCCATTTTTTTCAGTAGCAGTAGGACTTTCAATGGCAAACTTGACCTCGGCTGTGAGTAGGCGCGCAGGGGACACTATTCAAGGCGAAGTGTTGGGGATCAACAGCAGTGTAAATGCGCTCGCACAGGCTTTCCCACCACTTCTTGGGGGACTAATTGCAACCATTGTTACCCCTGCAGGGGCTCTTTTGGTGGGAGCCACATTCATCGCATTTTCTGCGTATAGTTACAAGCACGTTACGCACGAGTAGCCCACAAAGAAAAATACCCAGCCGGTCTAGACCGGCTGGGTATTTTTCTTTGTGGGCTACTTCGCTTTCTTTACTGCCTTCTTTTTAGGAGCTGGAGAAATAGATTTTTTAATATTCTTCCAGTGACCGTGGAGCTCACGCATCATTGTTGCGAGCTCAGCCGGATCGATATTCTTTACAGCTTTATATTTTGAACCCACTCGATCAACGATAGCTTTGTATTCTTCCTCAGTTACATTTTTAAGCTTCTCTACTCCCTCAAGTACTTCGCCTTTTGCTTTAAGCATCCATCCACGCACTTTCTTTTTGTTCTTTGCCCCATCTTTTCCGTACAAGAAGTATCCCGCTGCTGCAAACGCTGCGACAGCCGCAACACCAAGTCCTACTGCTACTTTTGCTCCTGTACCCATGTCTGTTTTTTTCATAAATTTAAAATTATTATATTACTTCTTGCATTATTTTGATTTCTCCTTCCTCCGTTCAAACGTATCTTTTTTTGATGAACCAGAAAAAGATTGCACAAGGGCGAAAATTGTCTGTAAAATACCTAAAACTCCACGCCCTTTCATGTTATGCCGTGCAGAGGACACTCCGCTTACAAAACGTTCACTTTCTTTTTTGATCATCTGAACAATCTCGCTTATATCCCGTGCGGTGCGGAGGAAATAAAAGAGTAGCATCGCCATAAAAACCGCAAGTACTATAACCGCGATCGTCGTCACCAAAAAGAAAATATCCATTTTTGCAAATGCGTCCATAGGTACAGATAGTAGTATACAACTAAATTGGCTCTATACCAAAACACTGATTATTTTTTGGGCGACTTCGGTAGCTTCGCCTGAGTGGTAGTCGCGGGCGCTGTTCCAGTGGGTGAAGCCGTCGCCTGAGAAACGTGGGACGATGTGAAAGTGGGTGTGGAAAATGATTTGACCGGCAATCTGATCATTATTCATTTCAATGTTGATGCCGTCGGCAGATACAGCGTTTTTGATTGCGACTGAAAGCTTCTTCACGACGGTCATCATGTGGGCGAGGGTGCCGTCTGGGGTTTCATAGAGATTTGAATGGTGTGCTTTTGGAATGACAAGCGTGTGTCCGATGTTGACGGGATGAATGTCCAAAAAGGCGAGCACCGTCCCGTCCTCGTAAACTTTGGTGCAGGGGGTTTCGCCCGCGATGATTTTGCAAAAGAGGCAATTTCCCATATTGTTTATTATACCTTATTAAGGAAGCATTTTTAAAGAGTCACGTAACGATGGCTATAGCCATCGTTACGTGACTCTTTAAAAATGCCGAAATGTGGGTTCATGGTACAATGCCAAATATGTCATCCGACCTATCGAGCTATCCAGATCTTGTGCAAACGCTCCTCAAAAAGAGAGGTATTACCACCGCGGTCGATGCGGATCATTTTTTGTATCCTGATTTTGAGCGTGATGTGCGCGACCCATTTGGGATTTTGAATATGGAAAAAGCAGTGGAGCGGATTTTGCTAGCGATTGATAATGGTGAGCGCATCGCCGTGTATGCCGACTACGACTGTGACGGCATCCCTGGCGCAACACTTTTTAATGACTTTCTCAAAAAAATAAAGTATGAAAATTTTGAAGTGTACATCCCGCATCGCAACATTGAAGGGTATGGGCTCAACAATAAAGCGCTCGACCACCTCGCAGAGCGCGGGGCGACGCTCGTCATTACGATTGATTGTGGGATTGTAGATGTGGCAGAGGCAGACCACGCAACGAAGCTCGGCATTGACCTCATCATTACCGACCACCACCTCCCACAAGATGTATTACCAAAGGCGTTTGCAATTTTGAACTCAAAACAAACAGAGGACACGTATCATGACAACATGCTCTGCGGTGCGGCACTCGCATGGAAGCTTGTTTCCGCGTTACTCATGCGTCGCGGTGAAACATGGGGAGTACAAAAAGGCTGGGAGAAATGGCTCCTTGATATGGCGGGGCTTTCTACTATTGCCGACATGGTGCCCCTCCGCAATGAAAACCGCGCACTTGCGCAGTTTGGTTTGAAGGTGCTTCGAAAATCCCGTCGTCCGGGGCTTCTCGCGCTTTTGCAAAAAATGGATATGGTGCAGGAAAATATTATTGAGGATGACATTGGTTTTATGATTGGGCCACGTATCAATGCGGCGAGCAGAATGGGAGAGCCGATGGATGCGTTTCGGCTTTTGAGCGCAGAGACACGCATTGAAGCAGAGAAGTATGCGGAAAAACTTATGCACTTGAATGATGCACGCAAAGGCATGGTTGCAAGCATGGTGAAGGAGGCACACAAGAATCTTGAGGTGCGTAAGCTGGAAGGAGCGCTGAAAGAAATTATTGTGATTGGAAACCCACTCTGGAAGCCGGGACTCGTGGGACTCGTGGCGATGAACTTGGTAGAAAAATATGAGCGGACTATTTTTGTATGGGGGAGAACAGAAGCGGGTGAGATAAAAGGTTCATGTCGTTCTGACGGCACGGTGCATGTGGTGGATATGATGACCTCTGTTCCCGAAGGTGTGTTTATTGATGTAGGAGGACACGAAGAGGCGGGCGGTTTTTCTGTTTCATCGGAATCAATTCACACTCTTGAGGACGAGCTCGTGAAGGCATACCAGAAAGTGAGAAAAGAAAAAGAAGAGGCACAACTTGAAGTAGACACCACGCTTTCACTCTCAGAAGTCAATTGGGTCAACTGGAAACAAATAGAAAAATTTGCGCCGTTTGGGATGGGGAACCCCAAGCCCGTGTTTCTTTTTGAAAAAGTGAGACTTTCTGATGCGCGATTTTTTGGAAAAGAGAAAACACATTTGGAACTCTCGTTTGAGGGTTCCGCAGTGAAAGCAATTTTGTTTTTCGCCCGCCCACCATCGTCAGATAAAACAGATGGACGATCAAGTGGTGGCGGGCAGGCCGATGATGAGAAATATGGAAATCTTAGTGCTGGAGATACCGTGGATCTCGTCGCTACGATGGAGGTTAATACGTTTCGCAACAAGAGGGAACTTCGGTTGAGAATTGTAGAGGTAAAGAATTTGCAATAAATATACGTGGAACTTGACAGTTTAGAGAAATAAAAGTATACTGAGTTTTGATTTACGGATAATTGTTACTTTAGAGAGGAAGCGAATCATGAAAAGCAACGCCGAGAAGGAGAAAGAAAAACCGTTAACAGCGTGTGAACCACTTTATAATCGTCCCGTATATCAGTTGCTCGACCATACGTATGATTATCTGGGGAGACATCTTTTGCCTAATTCCCGCGAAGACGGGGATCCAATGGAACTCAGGTTTGAATAAATCGTATCTACCAAAGCCTCGACTTAACGTCGGGGCTTTTTTGTTTGAGAGTGATATACTTGCATGTATGAATCTCTCAGAAATTATTATTTATACAGACGGTTCTTCACGTGGCAACCCGGGTCCGGGCGGGTGGGGGGCCATTATTGCAACAGAGGAGAGAGTTGTCGAAATCGGCAAGGGAGACAAGCACACGACCAACAACAAGATGGAACTTTCTGCGGCAATTGAGTCGCTTGGTTTTGTTAAGAATTTGGGGGATGCATACACAGTAGATATGCATGTCGACTCACGCTATGTCATTAATGGTATTACAAAATGGGTTGCTGGATGGGAGAAAAATGGTTGGATAAATAGCAAAAAAGAAGAGGTGCTCAATCGTGATTTGTGGGAGGCGCTCGCAGGAGTTGTTTCAGATTTGCAGATGAGTGGATGTAAAATAAAGTGGAACTACACACCCGGACACGCGGGGATAGAAGGGAACGACAGAGCCGATGTCATTGCGACAATGTTTGCCGACGACGATGTACCGGATCTTTTCAATAGTCGACGTAGTGAGTACAAAGTAGACCTCGTGCCACATGCTGGTGACCCAAAACTTCTTGCATTAAAGAAAACAAAATCAAACTCAAAGAGTGGAGTAAAGGCATATTCATATTTGAGTTTGGTAGACGGAAAGTTGGTGAAGCATACATCGTGGGCAGAATGCGAAAAACGAGTGAAGGGGGTAAAGGGAACGAAGTTTAAAAAATCAGTGAGCGCAGATGATGAGCGCGCAATAATAAAGGAGTGGCTAAAACAATCTGATTGAGCATATTGTTCGCCCGAACATTTGTAAACAAATGTTTTAAGGGGAGTATAGAAAAATGACCAGCACAGTGTGCCAGTCATTTTGGTTTCAGCACATTTGTTTTTGAAATGAGCACGGTGCGAGATTTTGCAAGACCGGCTGTCTCTGACGGAGTCATTCCAAGGACAACAGAAGGTTTCATTGAAACTTCAGTTTCACTGCCACGGAAGTGACCAAAAAAAGAAATGACGGGACGATGTTGGACTACTGGAATCCATTCAAAAAAATTGTCGTCTCGATAGATGGTCCCCGGGAGAGTGATACTCCCCGGAAAAGCATTCCTTCTTTCCTGAATGTAAAGTTTCCACATGGCGAGTGATGAGGCAGACCACCCGTTTTCTTTAATCTTTGTTGCAACTTCTCTCCAATTTTCTCCTTCCTCAAGGTAGCAGAGTGCAAGAGTGAGGCTCAATTCCTGCCCCCCTTGGTCGAAAGCAAGATCTTTAAAATTCTCCTCCTCATAGCATCTCAGGAATTCCTGCTCAACGCCACCTTTCCTTTTTTTAGCAACAAGACTGTTTTTTCCCCACACAATTTCACCAATAACAAATGTTTCTGCCTGCTCGATTCTCATTGTTCCTCCCAAATTTTAGCCATAAATATGCCCGATATAATCCTAGCAGGTAGGAGTCTTTTTGCAAATTAAGTACAATAAAAGAAAATGAGGAGGAAATATTTTTTTAGTTTCATAATTAGTTTTGTTGTTGGGGTCGCATTTGAAAGTGTTTTCAATTTTGGGTATTCGCTTGCGCTTCTCTGTACTGCTCTGGCATTTTTTGTATGCTTTACGCCTCGAGTGAGGTCGCAGGCGGGAAGCGTTCTCTTCGTTTCACTCCTACTTTTTGGTTTTGCGGTAGGGGTTGCCCGAGTCGATGTTTCTCAAGAAAATAGTTCAACAAACTCACTCGATAGTATGGTAGGCAAAGTGACACAGATTGAAGGGGTAGTTGTAGACGAGCCTGATGTCCGAGAGGAATACACCAATGTTGTTGTACAGACAGGTGTTACCAACGAGCAATCGCGTATTCTTGTGCGAGCGCCCATTTACCCAGAGCTCAAATATGGAGACGAGGTTTTAGTGGTAGGAAAAATCACAGGACCTAAAAACTTTGCACCCAAGGACGGTGCAAAATATTTTGACTATGAATCGTATCTTGCAAAAGACAACATACATTACCAAATGTATTTCCCAAAAATATCTGTTGTTTCACACGGCAATGGAAATGTAATTCGTGAAAAACTTTTTGTGCTGAAAGCGTGGCTCATGAAAAATATTTCCGAAAATATTTCTGAACCGGAAGCATCTCTTGCAGGAGGTATCACGCTGGGCGCAAAACAGTCCCTTGGCAAGGAGCTCATGCAAAAGTTTCGCGATGTAGGGGTTGCGCACATCGTCGTCCTCTCTGGCTACAACATTGCCGTGGTTGCGGGGATTTTTTCTCGACTCGTTATGTTTATGCCATTTTCAATACGGCTCATCATGAGTGGTTTCGGTGTTGTACTTTTTGCAGTGATGGTGGGTGGTGGCGCGACTGTAATACGCGCTACAGCGATGGCACTCGTGGTCATACTTGCGCGTATGCTTGGTCGCGAGGGAGATGCCCTCCGCGTGCTCCTCCTTGTTGGGGGTCTTATGGTTTTGGTGAACCCGATGATACTTCTCCATGATGTGTCGTTTCAACTTTCATTTTCTGCGACACTTGCTATTGTCGTTCTTGTACCAATTTTAGAAAAGTATTTCACATTTATTTCCTCGCGCACATTGCGTGAAATTGTGGTAATTACTTTTGCCACACAAATTTTTGTACTTCCACTTATTCTCTATCACATGGGGAGTGCGTCGCTCGTAGGGTTCATCGCCAATGTTTTCATCCTTCCCGTCGTGCCACTCGCAATGCTTCTTGTTGCACTGGTTGCAATATTTGCCTGGGTGCCGATCCTTGGAAGTTTTTTTGCGTTTGGTTCCTACGCCCTTCTCGCATACATTTTTATGGCAGTAGATTTTTTTGCTCGTGTACCATTTGCATCGCTTTCAGGAATTTCATTTCCCCTGTGGGGGCTTCTCCTTACGTACATATTCCTTGGGTATTACATTATAAAAAACTACTCAATCAAACCTCTCGGGCAAAAATAATAGACTAAGAGTGAACAAAAACTCACTATCTACTTATACGATACTATGGTAATGGATAGGTAGATAGTGGAAAGATTTGATCAATGAAGGCTTCTCAAAAAAGTATCTTCAGCATTGACAAAATGGTCGGGGGGGGGCTATACTCCTGGCAATGGAAGAAAAGAAAATTTACGAGGCACTTTATAATGGAGAATATAAGGGAGACTCATGGACACTGCCAGAAAACTTTATCGAGAACCCTAGAGCGAGAGCAGTATATGATGTGCGCGAAAAATTTATGAGACCTGTTTCAGTCTTAGATATTGGATGTGGCAAGGGGGTTAACACAAAATGGATAGCTGAAAGTAATGACGGTAGCACATGGACAGGAATTGATATCGTCTCAAAAGATAAAATAGGACTAGATGTTCCAAATGACGCACACCACGGGTTTTTTGAAGGAGATATTTTAAATGAAGAATTTAGAAAACAAACAGGTCTCGACAAAGCAAGATTTGATATTATTGTTGATCAAGGAAGCGTGTTTGTTGAAATGGATGACTTGGTAGAAGTGGAAAAATATTTGAAATTAATACATAGCCTTCTTTCAGATAAAGGAGTTTTTCTCGCGCTAACAATTATTGGTAAACCACACACTGTGATTTTTGCTGATGGACGCAGGAGAGTTATTCGTGCTTTGGAAGATTTCCAAAAACCTCCATTTAGTAATTATTTTGACGTAGAGACAGAGCTAAGGAATATTGATGCAATGGGTCCGTACACAATTGAAGCAAAACTACGGAGCGGGGAAAATGTACGACTTCAGATTGCTCAAATTTCACTCACAAAAATCAGGAATCAATGAAAATAAATAGAAATCCTCACTATACACGTATAATATACTATAGGCAGAATACGTGTATAGTGAGGATTTTGGTTGGGACGGAGCTATTTTTCGATTTCAGCGACGACAGCGGGGCTGTTGATGTAGCGGTAAAAAAGAAGTACGACAACTACAGCGACGATGACGAGAATGACGGCGTATTTGCCAAAGAGGTCAGACGACTTTCCAAAAAAGTAGCCGATAGAAATAAATGCGAGTGACCAGATAAATGATGCGGTGAACATGAGTGATGCAAAAAGTGGGCGCGACATTTTGCCAAGTCCAGCGGGGATAGGAACAAACACTTTTATTGCGGGTAAAAGTTTGCCTATAAAAATAAACCATGCGCCTTTTTTGTGAAATGCATGCTCCACTTTTGCGAGTTCACGCATAGGGAAAATTTTCATTCGCTCAATAAATGTTCGTCCGTGTTTTCGCGCGAGCTCGTAGAGGATAATATTGCCAACGGTGTTGCCGAGCGCTCCTACGAGTGCCACAAAAAAAAGCGCAAGGTCACCACGCGCAATGAAGTACCCCGCAATAATGTAGAGGACTTGGCTTGATGGAAAAGACACTGCACCGTTTGCAATCATTAAAATAAAAATAGCAAAGTAGCTCCCGCCTTGAATTAGTGTCTCAATGGTAATGTCGGTCATGGTACTATAGTAGCATGTTGAATGGAATATCTAAGAAAAACATACAGTATCTCGTGCTCGCAGTATTTTTTCTTGCAAATATTTTTATTTGGTCTGCGGTTGCGCGGGTGGATAGAAAGGGTGTTCTCACGGTCGCGTTTCTTGACGTGGGGCAGGGAGATGCGATTTATATTGAAGCGCCAAATGGAAATCAAATGCTCATTGATGGTGGGCAACCAAGTGGAGCGGTTTTGAGACAACTTGGAAAGATGATGCCGTTTTGGGACAGGTCGCTTGATGTAGTAGTTGCAACACATCCGGACCAGGATCATGTGGGTGGACTTCCCGCTGTCTTGTCGCGACTACAAGTTGATAATGTAGTCACCACAGAAAACACTTCAGCGACCGGCGCATACGGTGCATTTGAAAAAGAAATTTCTGAAAAACATCCCACGCGGATTCTTGCGCGCGCGGGTGAGAAAATTATTTTAGATGACGGGGTTGTGCTTGAGATTTTGTTTCCTGACAGAAGTACGGCAGGGTGGGAGACAAATCTGGGCTCTATTGTTGCAAGACTTTCGTACAGAGACGAGTCTTTTCTCTTTACTGGTGACTCCCCGCAAGCGGTAGAGCAGTATCTTGTTTCTAAAAAGGCTGGAGTCCTACACACAAATGTCCTCAAGCTCGGGCATCATGGCTCACGAACCTCAAGCAACAAAGTATTTTTGGTAGCAGCGGACCCCGAGTATGCAATTATTTCTGCAGGAAAGGATAATAAGTACGGACATCCGCATAAAGAAGTCATCGATTTACTTACTGAACTCAAAATTCCTTTCCTTAATACAGCAGAGCAGGGAACGATAATTTTTAAAACCAAGGGGGAGGGATTATTACTAAATCAAATCCCCTCTTTTCTGCTGAATGAATTGTAGAGGAGTAGTTGTTTTCAATGGGAGGGATAAATAGTAGATTTCCATTGCAAAAATAGCAGATTAGAGTATCCTTTGTTCATGTCTAATGAAGTTCAATTTGATATTGACACCACAGAACGTCCACAATACACACCAAAAACTTCAAAGATTGTTGGTTTCGTATTGAAGTACGGAGGCGGGTTAATCAAAAATGAGAACCAAGCAAACTATGTGCTGTTTGGGTTTTTTGTGATTGGCACTATCGCTTCGTTATTTCTATTTTTTAGTGAAGGAGAACGACCATACAGGCCATCTCAGCAAGAAATAAAACGCGCCATGATTGTTCCGTTTCTTAGTAATTCTCCAAAGTGATATGTATAGACAAAATAAAGGTTTTACATTAATCGAACTTCTCGTCGTTATTGCGATCATCGGAATTCTCTCGAGTGTCGTGCTGGCATCGCTAAATTCCGCTCGGCAGAAAGGGCGCGATGCAAAACGGCTTTCCGATCTAACCCAAATTAGCACAGCCTTGGAAATGTATTATCATGATAACAACGCATACCCAAATCCTGTAACTGGATGGCGTAGTGAATGTCCTGACTGGGGTTCTTTTCCATCAAATGATGTAATTCCAGGACTGGTTCCTACATATTTGCCAAGTTTCCCGTCAGATCCATCAATGGATAAAGTAAACAATTGGTCGTGTTATCTCTATTATTCTAATGGGGCTGATTATGCCCTCTTGGATCACAATGTACAAGATCCTGGTTTTAGTTACGCGAGTCGCCCAACTTTTGTAGATCCTGCAAGAGATGGGGGTTCTGACCCAGCGAGTGCAGACCCTACGGTGTGTATCTTGAATGGAACAACTCCATGGGCATGGAAAGTTTCCTCGCAAGGCGGCAGGTGTTTTTAAAACCAAGGGTGCGGGATGCAACTTGAGTAGCTAATGTATAACGTATTTTAAACGCTTGACACCACTGATACACTTTTGATACAGTGGATATATGTCTACTATTAAAAAACGTATCAATTTAAGCATCGGAAGCGACATTGAAAAAATGCTCGGTATCCTGGCTAAGCGCGATAGTGTCCCGCAAGCAACCAAGGCAACTGAGCTTCTTCGTACTGCTCTGGAGCTTGAAGAAGACCAAGTTTGGGCACAGGTAGCGGGGAAGCGCGATAAAAAAGGAGCACACTTTATATCTCACGAAAAAGCATGGGCGTAATATATACTATTGTCTATCATGAGGACGTTGTGTCTCAGGATATTCCGCCTATTTCAATTACTTGGAAAAAAGAGTTTCGTCGCGCGATTGAAGCAAAACTCACTAATGCTCCCGAGGTGTTTGGTATCCCGCTCAGGAATACACTCAAGGGGTACCGCAAGCTTCGTGTAGAGGACTATCGCGTTATTTTTCGTATTGAATCAAAAAAGGTGAAAATTTTTGCAATTGGGCATCGGGCAAATATTTATAGTATGGTGAACAAGCGGATATAGACCAAAACATTAAGCCCCGCCGTTCGAAGAACGGCGGGGCTTTTCTCTAATTGTCTTTATTATACAAACTTGATCTCGAGATGCTTTACATATGAAGAGTTTACGTCCAAGATGCGAATTTGCTAATTCGCATGCACTTGGGACAGAGATAAGTCTCCGTGCAAGAGTCTGCGTCCAATACGTGAATCTGGTGATTCAGAATTTGCTAATTCAGAGCCGTCGTCAGGTTGGGTTTTTGGGAAGTGTTCTGTATACTTATTGCATGATTAGTCAATTTATAGACCAAAGCCTCAAACGGGCAAAATACAAGATTCTTGCGGACGGCACGTACTATGCGGAGATTCCACGTATTCGTGGTGTCTGGGCAAATGCGAAAAATCTTGAGGATTGTCGCCGAGAACTTGCCGAAGTACTTGAGGGATGGCTTTTGATAAAAGTGCATTCTCACGAATCAATTCCTGGGTTCTCTTTTGAATTTCCTGTACGCACTCTTAAGCATGCCTAAAAACATATCTCACCGCGAATTGATGAGAAGGCTTCAACGGTTTGGTTTTGAGGGTACTCGTTCTGGCGCAAAGCATCGCTACATGGTTCATGGTGAGTTTAAACTTCGTATACCAAATCCTCATAATGGCGATATCTCACTTTGAATTACAAAACTCTGGTTTTCCGTCTTTGCGAGTTGGTAATCCAACGTGGCAATCCAGAGTTTATCGAGCATAATCATGGATTGCTTCGCTTTGCTCGCAAAGACGATGCTGGGATATTGCAGTTTCGTAATTCAAGGTATCTCACGCCACTTGATTTCAGAAATCTTAAGGCAAGCAGGTATTTCGTCGAAGGAGTGGGGTGATAAATAATAAAATTAAAAGCCCCAGCGTTCGAAGAATGCTAAGGCTTTTAATTTAACTATACAAACTTGATCTCGAGATGCTTTCCTACTTTCATGCATTTGGTGCAGATTTTGAGGCGGGAGCCATCGGCGAGGGGAGCCCACTGGAGGTTGGGGTATTTTCGCTTGTTGCCGGTGGGGTTAAACTTGGTAGCACGAACACGGTTAGAGTAGTGACCTACAATGATTGTTCCTTTTCCGCAAGTTGGACATGTTTTTGCCATAGTTTTCTTGTTTAGTTTTTGTATGGTATCATGTTTAAGTAATTTTGCAAGGGCTATATTAGTTGGCGTGTCTTTGCGAGTAGGTACTCCTACGAAGCAATCCAGAATTCGAATCCTAGATTGCTTCGCTGTCGCTCGCAAAGACAAATTCAGCCATTTCTAAACTGCACAACTATTATGGAAATCCAAACACTTTTTTTCCTCGTTATTCTTATTTTTTCGATCATTATTCATGAAATAGCCCATGGATATATGGCGGAGTGGTTTGGGGATCCAACGGCTCGCCTCGCTGGGCGTTTGACATTAAATCCTGTCCCACATATCGACCCGGTCGGGTCAATAATCCTGCCAGCGCTTATGCTTGTTGGATCAGGTGGCACTTTTGCATTCGGCTGGGCTAAGCCTGTGCCGTACAACCCTTATAATCTCAGGAATTTCAAATGGGGGACTATTTTAGTTGGAATTGCGGGTGTAGCTGCCAATCTTGCCCTTGCGATTATTTTTGGGTTAATGCTTCGTTATAATATAGAGCTTGGCATTACGGACGGACCATTTGCGCATATGCTTGCTACTATTGTGTTCCTTAATATTGTGCTTGCTGTCTTTAATATGATGCCGTTCCCGCCACTCGATGGCGCAAAGGTTTTGTTCGCATTTCTCCCTATCCGTTTTCAATATATTCACGACTATTTGGAGCAAAATTGGCTCCTCTTTATTGTTTTCGTCATTTTCTTCGCTCAGTATATTATTTCGCCGATTTCAGGGTTTATTTTTCGAATGATAACTGGGGTGGGGATATACCCTTGACATTTCTATTAACCCAGGCTAGATTTACGGAAGCTTTTGTCATCCAGCGCACATTTTTGCGTCGCTGGAGTTTAAAATCAAAATAGAGAGGAAAAGTCATGAAAGCATTGATAGTGTTGTTGCTTTTGGTTGTCTCCGGAGTAGCGCAAGCAGACACTCAGCTCAAGATTGAAAACGGTGAATTGCTTACGGCCTTTACTGAGTGGCGCGCGACAGGAGTGAAAGTTACTCCGGAGGCGCAGAAATACTCACAATTCGCAGAGGAAGCTTTTCTCAATCCAGGCAAAGGGGTGGTTGTAGAACAAGGAGTTAGGGTTACCCCTGCAGATTTATTCCACTACCGCGTAGACAAGGTAAATACAAAGAGTGTCCGGTACGATGATCAGAAGGCAGAGATTGATGTTGTCCTAGACAGCAAGGTTACTAAGACGGAGGAGAGGTTTTCACCATTTTTTATTTTCTGGATAATCGCGGTTGTAGCATTTTTTGTTGCCACGAGGATGAAAGCCCCCAATCCCAACCTCCCCGTCCTCTCATTCTGCGCAGTCATCCTTGCCATGGTCATGGTCGTTTTCACTAGCGCCATCGGTTCCACAATTCCACTCGCGTTCGCCGCCATCGGCTCCCTCGCTCTCGTTGTCCCTACTCTTAATGGAAAGCAGGCAACTAAAAGTATCAGAGCACCATTTTACATTCTGATGTTTTTTGCAGTGGGGGTGGTGTATTATCCACTGCTTTCCTGAACTTCGTGGCATAGTCCGCTCGTCTCCCAAGGCGTAGCGGGCTTTCTTTTGTTATTTTTCATATTTAACGGCTCATTTCCGCCCATTTGAGCCGTTGAGGGTTTTTTTGTTAGGTGTCTTTGCGAGGAAGTAGCCTGACGTGGCAATCTAGGTTTTTGGTTTAAAATACTGGATTGCTTCGCTTCGCTCGCAAAGACGGGGAGTAGTGGCACCCCCGCTTCGCATCGCTTGCCCCCACACCTACTTCCGTGTCGTGTTTTTACTGCATGTTTACATAGAAAAGCAGGCTACTTTTAACAAGAAGATGGTGTCCCGATCAAGAATACACAAAACACAATGCAGTAATGCGAAAGTAGGTGTATGGGCTTGCAATTCTGGGCGCACTATAGTAGAGTAGACAACACATAAGCCGTCTGTTTGGCGGTTTCGTAATTTAATATATGCCTACAACAAATCAGCTCGTAAAGCGCCCACGCAAGACTTTGAAGAAAAAGTCGCGTTCAATTGCGCTTGGAAAAAGCTTTAATAGTGTTTTGAATAAACCAGTTTTTCATAATTCTCCATTTAAACGAGGTGTTTGTACAAAAGTAACGACTACCACCCCAAAGAAGCCTAACTCAGCGCTTCGTAAGATTGCTCGTGTACGTTTGACCAACGGTATGGAAGTAACTGCATACATCGGTGGAATGGGACACAAGCTTCAGGAGCACTCGGTGGTGATGATTCGCGGAGGTCGCGTAAAGGACTTGGGCGGTGTGCGCTATCACATTGTGCGCGGTGTCCTCGACGCAACACCAGTTGAAAAGCGTATGAAGGGTCGCAGTCAGTACGGTGTAAAGCGTCCAAAGGCAGGAGCAGCTAAAGGCAAGTAGAAAGTCACAAGTCACAAGTCACAAGTCAAAAGTCAAAAGTAAATGCGAATTCAAAATTAAAAATCAATTACATGCGAAGAAAAGTAAAAAATCGTAATATTCCTGGCGAAGACCTCTTGTACAAATCAACAAAGGTTTCGAAGCTTATCAACTACGTGATGGAACGTGGCAAGAAGAACACTGCACGCGCCATCGTGTACGAAGCGTTTGATATTATTAAAGAAAAGAAGAAGGACCTTCTCCCTCTTGAGGTTTTTGAGCTCGCTCTTAAAAACACTGGCCCTCTTATGGAAATTCGTTCACGTCGTGTGGGAGGTGCAAACTATCAGGTGCCACACGAGGTGCGCCCCGACAGACGTTTTGCGCTTTCAATGCGATGGATCCTTACTGCCGCAAAGGCAAAGAAGGGTCGCCCTATGCACGAGAAGCTTGCAGATGAAATTCTTGCAGCTTCAAATAACGAGGGCGAGGCAGTGAAGAAGAAGGACAATGTGCACAAGATGGCGGAGGCGAATAAAGCCTTTGCACACTTCGCCTGGTAGCTGAAAAATAAGGAGCAAAGCGACTATATTCAAGTGAGCGAGGGGGATAAAAACTAGCAAGTTTTTATCCCCGAGCGAACGCAGAATATATTGTACCCAGTTATATATTTTTCGCTACCCAGTTAAATGATTTTTTTGTTTCCGAAACAAAAAAATCATCACACGGGCTTCTGTGGACGGAATAAACAATTATTAATAATTACTTTTAGTAGTGTAGTTTTCAAAAGAGTAATCATTCCCGTGTGATATTCAACCGGGGTGATGATTTTCTAAAACTCACTTCATTCGTTAAGAAAATCAATCATGGAACGAGATTACCCGCTAGAAAAAGTTCGCAATTTTGGAATCATCGCGCATATCGACGCAGGCAAGACGACAACGTCTGAGCGTATTTTGTTTTACACCGGTATGACACACAAGATCGGTGAAGTGCACGACGGTGCCACCACGACCGACTGGATGGAGCAGGAGCGCGAGCGTGGTATCACCATTACCGCAGCGGCTATTACTTGTTTTTGGAGCAAGACCGACGAGGAAAAAGTGAAAGAAAAGATGTCTCGTTTCAATATTATTGACACACCGGGACACATCGACTTTACCGTGGAGGTAAAGCGTTCTCTTCGTGTACTCGACGGCGCAGTGGTGGTGTTTGACGGCGTTGCAGGAGTAGAGCCACAGTCAGAGACTAACTGGCGCTATGCAGATGAAGCACAAGTTCCGCGCATTTGTTTCATCAACAAGCTAGACCGTACTGGTGCGTCATTTGAGCGTTCCTACGCATCTATTTTAGACAGACTAAACACAAAGGCGGTACGCATGCAGATCCCTGTTGGACTTGAAGATGAGTTCGAAGGTGTGATTGATCTTCTCAAGATGAAGATGTTTAAATTTGAAGGGGAGATGGGAATGAAAGTTATTGAAGCAGAAATCCCTGAGAAATATTTGGCAGAGGCAAAGCAGTTCCGATCAGACCTTGTTGAGCGCATTGTTGAGAACGATGAAGTCCTTATGAACGACTATCTAGAAGGAAAAGAAATTCCGTTGGATGTCTTGAAAGCAACCCTCCGCAAAGCGGTTATAGCAAATGAAATTTTCCCTGTATACGCAGGCTCAGCACTCAAGAACAAAGGCGTACAGCTTGTGCTCGACGCAGTTGTGGACTACCTCCCATCTCCTTTGGACATGCCTGCTATTAAAGGTTTTGACCCACGCACAGGAGAGGAAATCGAGCGTCATGCATCGGATAAAGAACCTTTCGCAGCGCTCGCATTCAAACTTCAAGCAGACCCATTCGTCGGTCAGCTCACATTTTTCCGCGTGTACTCAGGTACCGTTGAAGCAGGCTCATATGTATACAACGCAACCACTGGAGATAAGGAGCGCGTTGGCCGTATGGTGCGTTTGCAAGCAGACTCTCGCGAGGAAGTGAAGAAAGTTTTTGCAGGAGAAATCGCCGCGATGGTGGGACTCAAAAACACCCGCACCTCACACACGCTTTGTGATGAAGCAAACCCAATTATTTTGGAAGAGATTAAATTCCCTGAGCCTGTTATCTCTCTCCGCATCGAGCCAAAAACAAAAGCAGACCAAGAGAAAATGGGTATGGCACTCAAGAAACTTGCTGATGAAGATCCAACATTCCGTATTTCAACTGACGAGGAAACTATGGAAACAATTATTTCTGGTATGGGTGAGCTTCACTTGGAAATTCTTGTAGACCGCATGAAGCGTGAGTTTAACGTAGAGGCAAACGTGGGCAAGCCACAGGTTGCATACAAGGAAACCATTACTCGTGAGGCAGAAGCAGAGTGTAAGTACATCAAGCAGACGGGAGGTCGTGGTCAGTACGGTCACGTAAAGATTCGAATCAAGCCAATCGACAAAACTATTGCCGTGGAGGATCTTCCAAAGCAGACCAAGCGTCGCGATGATCACTTTGAATTTACAAACTCTATCAAGGGAGGTGTGATTCCACAGGAATTTATTTCACCAGTAGAAAAA
>JAUSES010000037.1 GCA_030649835.1 bacterium | reverse complement strand
ACAGGTGGTAACAGCGGGCAAGCGCAATGGCGGTTTTCTTTTTGAAAAAATGTTTTCAGTATTTAATTATATTTGTTCTCGCGGACAGCGAAGTGTATTTTAATCCGCCACTTCGCCTGCCCGCGGAACGTTAGCCACCATTCTAAAAAGACGACAAATGACCAAAAAACTAACGGCTATCGGGACAGCTTTTCTTTTAGCAATTGGTTGCGCCTCGACAAGTGACTGTCCGGACAAAATCAATTTATTGCCTATGTTCGGTGGACAGAAAAAATGCCAAGAGCAAATAGACGCAGACAAAGAGTTTTTTCATTGGTGCGACTCTATCTTCCCAGACAGAAAAGCTGCTTCCCAACATCATATAAATAGAGGTTGGGACTACTTTTATGCAAACATCTTAGACACCTCAATGATGAGATTTAACCAAGCCTGGCTTTTAGACAGCACTAACGCTGACGCATACTGGGGTTTTGGAAATCTGCTCGGTAGACAAAAAAAATATAAAGAATCCCTAATCTTCTTCGACAAATCAGTCAAACTAAATCCAGACAACTCTAAAGTTTGGCATTGCGCCTCACTAAGTTATGGGCAAATATTCTTTGAGACAAAAGACATGAAACAATTGAATACAGGTATTGAATATTCAAAAAAAGCCGTTCAACTCGACTCAACAAATGCCAGTGCATACGGACAGTTGACGGCTTTGTACGCGTACTTTATGCAAAAAGACAGCGCAAATAAATATTTGAAAATAACCGACAGACTTGATCCTACACAAATAAATCCTGAGGTTCGCAAAATCGTAACAGGCAAATAAAAATGCCAGACAGCCTCACGTTTTCTCTGTGTGACAGTCCCCGTAGACAACTGCGTGGCACAGACAGTTTCTCCTCGACTGCGTTTCTCTTAGCAGACAGTATTTATCGTTGGACTGCCACGACCGAGAAAACGGTGGCTAACAGCGGTCTGCCTCAATGCGGGTTTCATCGGTAAAATAAAGTTCCCGCATTTAATTATCTTTGTTCCTGCGGACAGCCGAGTGCTCCGAAACCCCGCACTGCGGCAGGCCGCGGAACGTTAGCAGCCATTCTCCTCCGATTCCAATTTTTTCTTGATTTGAAAATCTGTTTTCTAAACTGACAAAATAATTACAGCCTGTCATCTCCTCAGTTGTGCGAGGCTGATAGGGTAGGGTGCCAATCTTCGTACAAATCCTCAAACCGACAAAAAGCATACGGTTCCGGCTTTGCCCTTTTGCATGCTCGAAGCTCGCAAGCAAAAAAGCAAACCGGCTGACTTGGATTTCTAATAATGATTTTCTTCTCAGCGCAAGTCCGTTTGCGGCTTAGTTTTGGTTTGACATCATTTTCTGGCCGCAAACCAACTTGCACTTCGGTATGTTTTTTTCTTCGTCTTTAAGCTCGCACACCGACACTCAGGCGATGAGCAGAACGTAAATAATTACAGCCGGTCATCCCCTCGGTTGTGCCAAACCAAAAAAAACATTTGCTTGCCAATCCCACGGACAAATCCGCAAATCGACAAAAAAATAAAAATATGAACGGCTGCTAACAGCAATTTTGCGCTATGCGGGCTGACGATTAAGTTTAAAAATTGTATCTTCGATTTATATTTGTAGTGGCGGACAATTTAGTGTTTCAAAATCCCGCACATCGCAAATTCGCAAAACGTTAGCAACAACACCCCAAAAAGACAATCGTTAGACAGTTACTTTATATCTTTACAATAACCAATTCATAAGACAATGAAAAAACTAATTCTCACCTCGACAGCAGTTCTAATCTTGACAATTGCGCATGGACAAATAAATCCCAGTGTAACATGTACAGGTAATTCTTGCTTCGGAGATTGTAATGGAACAGCAACTGCAAATCCTACAGGAGGAACACCCCCATACACCTACTCATGGGCTCCGGGCGGACAGACAACACAAATGATAACAGGTTTATGTAATGGTTTATATTGTTGCAGTGTATCGGACGCATCTGGACCTCCAGCACTTACAACTTGTTGTAGTATTACATCTCCTCAACTCATTCAAACAAACGTTTCAACTACTAGTCCAAGTTGTAGTAGTTGCTGTGATGGTACTGCAACCGTAAATCCTTCAGGAGGAAGTCCTCCTTATACTTATTCATGGAGCGTAGCACCTCCTCAGATTACACAAACTATTACTGGCTTATGCGCAGGGACATATAGTGTATGCGTTACAGATGGTAATGGATGTTCTAATTGTCAATCTTTTATTGTTACTGCTCCAACTGGAATAAATGAAGTCATAAAAAACAATTCACTTACAATTTCCCCCAATCCTTTTTCTGTCCAGACAGTTTTGCGGACAGACCATCCATTAATTAACGCAACTCTCACGGTGGACAACTGTTTCGGGCAGACAGTTGCGCAAATAAAAAACATCAACGGGCGGACAGTTACTCTCTCGCGTGACAATCTTGCAAGCGGACTGTATTTCGTTCGGCTGACAGAAGAAAACAAAACCATCGCAGTAGACAAATTAGTAATCTCCGACAAATAATTCCTCTCTTGTTCGTTGCGCGCGCACAGACAATTGCTTTCACAGTGGACAATTGCGCAGGAACAAGCAGAGCGTGGGGTGCATTTGCTAACATCGCATTGCCTCTATTTTGGCTGATATTGTGAATTTGATAATTTATTTTTCA
>JAUSES010000065.1 GCA_030649835.1 bacterium | reverse complement strand
TTTTTCTACTGGTGAAATAAATTCCTGTGGAATCACACCTCCCTTGATAGAGTTTGTAAATTCAAAGTGATCATCGCGACGCTTGGTCTGCTTTGGAAGATCCTCCACGGCAATAGTTTTGTCGATTGGCTTGATTCGAATTTTAACGTGACCATACTGACCGCGACCTCCCGTCTGCTTGATGTACTTACATTCTGCCTCCGCTGCACGGGTAATAGTTTCCTTGTATGCAACCTGTGGCTTGCCCACGTTTGCCTCTACGTTAAACTCGCGATCATACAAACAATAGTAACGCACCGCGTTACTATTGTAAAGTAGGGGTCTGTGGATAACTTTCTAGAACCGAGTAGTTCGGGAGAAAGGCTTCTGACCCCTTTTTAATTGTCGAAGAACCCTTTTAATCGACCTTCTAAAAGATTTTGTGGAAGCAAGTTCGCACACAGGGCTCATTCATAATCTATTTAAGAACACTCGACAACAGACTTTTTGTTGTTTTATAGGTCTTGCCTTTTTTTGCAATCATAACCTCTCTATCATATTTTTTCCGTAGGAGACTACTGTCTCCAGGAATAAACGGCAGTCCTTTTTCTTCAATTACCTGACGCAAAAAAACATTAATCCCCGTAGAAAGATTGAGCCCACGCGTAGCGAGTATCGCCATCGCTCTTGTTTTTACCTTCTCATCAATACGTACATTTAATGTAGTCATATGGTGAGTATATACACTGTACTTACAATGTCAAGTAGCAAACAAAAGCCCCTCATATATCAAAATATTTATTACAGTGCTATAATTTCTAAATGAACGACAAGCAACTAATGACGGAGTACCTATATGTGATGTCAGTTTTTCGATTTATTGGAGAACGGATTGTGCAACCAGACCTCGTGAAGCGAGCTGTTGACGCAACGAATGGGTGGAGTGAACATGGCCGAATTGATACACTCGCCAATTTTGATATGGGCGACAGAGAGTTTGTTTTATATATCCCAGACAATGAATGGTTCGAAAGAAATCCCGATAAAGCTTGCTGGATTAATAATGTTATTGATGAACTCCAAAATCTTGCAGGGAAGATCGCCCGTGCAAAAATGGATTCTCGTTTTCGTGATGATTTTTCTGATATGGAACATTTTTACCAACAAATAGAAAGAGGGACTCGCAGGGACGATCTGGCTGGACCACGCTGTAATAAGTGCGGAAGAATAGAACTACAAGCTGAGGACGTAGAAAGGTACCTTGCAGATGAATATGCAACCTCTGGGTTAATTGATGCTTACCGTGAACACAAGGTTGAACAGTTTGCCGAAACGATAATTAATGCCAATATCAAAGACTTATATCCAAACGAGCGTACTCAATTAATGGCTGCTCTGGAGAAGGGGAATGTACAATTAGTCAATGTCGCGACTCCACTAAAGGAATGCCTTGAATGCAGCGGAATGGAATTTGAATATGTGTATATTAGCTGTGACTTCAGCGAAAGTAAGTGCACCATCCTTGATATCAATGCACATGTGGCTGAAGTAAATGCTACCGGCTAAGCTCTGCGCAACTAGAAAATAAATGGTTTCCTTGAGCTAAATCCAACAATACAAAAAGAAGGACTCCTTCCTCCTTTCTCTGATCCTTTTCTCCTAAACCACCTACTAAACTATTTTTTTATTTCAGAAACCGCCAGCCTTAGCTGTTCCTCGGTTTCAATTTTTTCACCATTTTCCATTAGGTAATCGTGGAATTTATCTTGCAAGTCTGGGTTCCCTGCGATGTTCTCATCCACCATAATTCTATACCAAGTTTCATTTGGTAAGTCCCCCTTTATTAGGGCCTGAAAAACATTAATATTCCCATCAATGTTTGCATGAGAGATTTGTTCCTGTGAAATTTTTAATTTATCCATATAATTTATTCTTGAAAAAATCTAACTTAGTTCTAATCTTTACTTGTCCACCACTATGGATAATTAGCCGTTTATTGAAACCCAACTCATTTCCGCAGAGGATACAAGTTTTTCTATCCTAAACTAACCTAATAATTTTTTTGATAGCTCACGCTGCTTTTTTTCATTTTCCTCACTCTCCTGCCTCTCACGCACTTTATTCATTTTGTCCACTTCCATTTCCTTTGCATCTGCTTGCCTGGCTTCTTCTTCCTTTTTCTCAACACTTAAACGCCTCGCAGTCGCCTCCTTTTTGTATTCAACATACTCTTGCTTGTCCATACTGAACATTTTTTTAAGTGGTCCCTCGAGTTTTTTGAGACGCAAATTCAGTTTTGGGAAATATTCTGAGATACTTTCCCCGTCGTGATCTCTCAAATTGAAAGCCTCTACTAAGTTATTGTAATTAGAAAGATAGGCGTTACGTGAACCATCGCAAATATCGATCTCTTTGGCGAAATTATCGGGTAAATACCCATTATAGTTATCTCTATTCCCTAATGATAACTCTATGTTCGTTAACAATGAACTAGCGTATTTCCCAACCTCCCGCGCCGTGAAATTGGCATTATAATAGCCGTATATAGCTGCGATCGCCAGCGAGCTATTAATTGAATGTATTCCGCCGTGATGGCCTGTATCTGCGATTCTATGTATGTCAATATAATTTTCACCTGACTTCTCATTAACATTTGGATATGGATAGAAGTATCCTGACTTATTATACTTAGTTCCAGCGATAAATTCTAAATCGTCAGCTATGCTTGAGAAATCACTCGGCATCATTTGGGCTTCCTTAAAGCTGTTGTCATCCAAACAAGGTAAGCACTTTTTGTAAGTAAGTTGCCGTGCCTTTTTGAACAATTCGAAGCTAGCCTCCGTTCGATTGTTAAAATAATTTTTACTAAGGTTATGAAGAATGGAATTCACTTCCTCGAACTTTGGCTTGGTTGTTAAAAATTCTTCAAAAAGAGCGAGTTTCTTGAATTCTTCTGAATTTTTCCACTCCTCCTCAAGAACTCTTTCTCTCTCTATCGTCTCCTGCCTTCGCATTTCATATTCTTCTCTTTCTTTCTCTATTCTCTCTTCTTGCTTTGCGTTATCCAGAGTCTTATCTTCGGAAAACGCTTCTTCGTGAAGTACTTCAAGCTCAGACACCTCACTCACGTTAAAAAGTTTCTGGAGAATACCTCTGCGCTTATTCCTCAAAGCAGCGTCTTCGTTTGCGCTCTCTACGTGTTCTAAGGCTTCTTTCATGACAAACCCACCTTCAACATCCACAAAATTCTTTTGCTCCTCCTGCGGCAAATCTTTTACCTCCTTATATTCTGGATTACTTGGATTGAAGTTTTTTTCTGGGTTCATAATTGTGGGCATTTAGGGCTAATTACTAATCCCTCTATTGTACCCCCCCCCCGAGCCTCCTGTCAAATTGATGCGGAAATCAAAAATCCGCCATATGGCGGATCTTTTAGTGCGAAGTCTAAGCCTATGTAGTTTGAAGTTTATATAATTTACTCCAAATTGAAGAGACTTTCTCCTTATCGCTTGAACTAAAAGTACCAAGCTGTCTGCGAACATCACTTTTGCCTAAACATGCAATTTTTGCCAACCTCACCCATGAGTCAAGCAATAGCCCTGATTGTTTCCAATTTTTGACTTTGTAATCTCCTTTGTTTTTGCGCTCAGTTGTTGTTATTGGTGCCAAAACAATATCGTTATCACCAGTATCTAAAATGACGAGGGCAGGACGTTGCTTCCTCCTCCCATCAGTTTGGCTAAAAACCACCAGGACAACATCCCCAAATTTATATTTGGTCATAAATTGCGTCAGATTTGTGATAGGACTTAAAAAACTTATCTTTAGAAGCATCCTGCCATAGGTATTCGTGTTCTTTGTCAATGACCTTATACTTTAAAAGGCCTTGGTACTCAAGGCGTGGGATAATGACCAAATCGTCATTTTTTATGAGGTTTCTAGGGATTGTTATTGTGTTCATAATTTTACTTATAATACCACATCGCAAAAAATCCGCCAGCGGGCGGATTTTTTGTTTCTGCGAATGTACGCGCTAATTCCGCGTTAGTCTGCGTCGCTATTTGCGACTCTCAATAATAGTCAGTGCAACGTTCTGAGGCACGATATCGTAGTGGTCAAATTCCATTGTTGAACTTGCGCGGCCTTCGGTCATTGAGCGAAGTGATGTGGTGTAACCAAACATTTCGGAAAGTGGCACTTGTGCGGTGAGTACTTTCATCATACCACGCTCACTCATGCCTTCTATTTGTGCGCGCTTTGAAGAAAGGTTGCCGGCAACGTCTCCCATGAACTGCTCTGGCATAACAATCTCCACTTTCATAATAGGCTCGAGGATTACAGGTCCTGCCTTCTTTACGGCATCCTGAAATGCCTGTGAACCTGCAATCTTAAACGCGATTTCTGAAGAGTCCACTTCGTGGAAGGAACCATCGTAAAGCTCGGCGGAAATGTCCACCACCTTGTAGCCCGCCTGAACACCACGATCCATCGCTTCAACAATACCTTTTTCTACTGGTGAAATAAATTCCTGTGGAATCACACCTCCCTTGATAGAGTTTGTAAATTCAAAGTGATCATCGCGACGCTTGGTCTGCTTTGGAAGATCCTCCACGGCAATAGTTTTGTCGATTGGCTTGATTCGAAT
>JAUSES010000064.1 GCA_030649835.1 bacterium | reverse complement strand
TGGCATATTCTTCACAACCACACAACGCTTTATTACCGTGTCTGACAAAAATCAAATTATTTTTGTCAAAAAAATAGTATGCAACATGCAAGCTCACATATATACCACAATACATGAATGTGCACAACATTACCAATAACGACACCCCTATTATGCCGACTGGATATTGCAAGTATTTTGTGTGAGCACATAAAAAATACCCCAACAATGGAATTGCCAAAAATGCAAAGGAGGCATAATAAAAGCGGTTGACTATAGCATCGTATGTTATTAGCGAGGCCAGTCCCGATGAATACTTGAATGTCGGGATAAAACAAAACACCAAAGACAGTATCAGAAAGCCAAAAACACGCCGATTCACCTGGTCGGTCTTGAAGCAATCGGTTAGCGGCACTCGCATTCGAGACCAGGCGAGCAACCCCACCACCCCGAGAAAACCAAACATATATACACTCAGGCGATAAAGCTCGTTCCAATTCGCTGCATATCTGTTTCCACCATCCACGGCGTTATATATTCCTTTGGTATTTATGTCAGCAAGTATTTTACTGTATTGTCCATTCATTATATACGTGACCAACGCAGGCATTTGGCCTGTATATAATTTAACAGCGGTGGCAACAATGACTCCGCCAAGGACCAGAGCAATTAAAATATACTTGGGCCTGTATTTGTATTGCGTGCCAAAACATAACATTAAAATTGGAAAGTACAATATCAAATACGCCAGCTCAGCCGCATGAAACGCGTAGATACCTATCAAAAGCAATGCCACCAGGCTGATTTTCAAAACAATTTGCGCTCTGGGCTGTTGAATAGCCAACAAGTTAACGCAGAGACTTATTGAAAGAAGCAACATTGGCAAGGTAATTTGATAATTTACCGAATACCACATGATCCAAGCTTGCTGAAAAAAACTAAATGTTCCTATCATCGTAAGCCAGACAAGCACGCTGCTTAAGGCCATACTCGATAGCCAATTGTTTTCACCAGGAATAGTCGGCTTCAACGGCAATAATGCCGAAAAAATTTGTTTGGCCGCGACATAGATCATGACACAGCATAGTATGAACTGTGTCCTGTGTATGACTGTTGCATACGTGAAAATATCGGTAACGCCGGAGGATCTGAATAGATAAGCCCATGCCAGATACCATTGTTTTTTAGGCAGCGTTGCAATAAGCAACGGGTCCTCAACTGCAAGCCTAAGGTAGCGAATGTGATCCCATATATCAAACCCCAACTTCATCATAGGATATGATGAAAGTATCAACAACAACCCGCAAGTTATAAAAATCCAAAATGCTATTGAATACAGATTGACAGTTTGAATTATTTTATTCTTGGAAGTCATAACTCAAGATCGTGTAATAGCGTTTTTCATTTTCATTTCGTTGCCGTCACATCACGGAGCATGTTCCATAATTCTTTACGCCAGCAATATAGCGCCGCGACTAGTGCAAACAATAAACCAACAAGGGCTGTGTACATCAAAGGCGAAGGGCGCTCTGGATTACTTGGTAACGTTGGCAATGCAATAAAATGCGCCTGCGATAAAAACCGGGCACCGATGTGTGATAAATCTGCGGCTAAATTAAATAGCACCTCTCGCTCAGCATCAGTT
>JAUSES010000030.1 GCA_030649835.1 bacterium | reverse complement strand
GCGCGCGGGCAAGCCCTCGTTGCGCTCGCCGCTCGCCTGCCCTCTCGGGCAGACCGAGCGACATCGCACAACTCGGGATATGCGAAACGCCCGTCGGCCAGAGTACTGGCCTCCGGACGCATCGCATATCCCGCGCGCGTTGTACGAAATATTACTCGACACTCAAAATTTCTTTTATTAAATTATATATATGGACGAAAAAGAACGACCACAACCTCAAACGCCTGATCTATGCAACATAGAGGTGTCAAAATCTGAACCTCAAACCCGTGAACAAGAAGTTGCACATGAAAGACCAAAAGATAGAGATGCACAACGAGCAGATGAGCAAGCTACTATCGAACAAATCAGAAGTGAACTAGCCGAAGCAGTTCCAAAACATACTCCTCAAGAGCCACAAGAAGAACCACTTCAACAAATTTCTCGCACAACATGGGACAAGGTAAGGGATACCATGAACGTTTGGCCCTATACTATTGAGCTAATGCAACGCTTAACCCGCAGAAAAGAGACAAGGGCTATCATTGACTTTTTGGATGCACAACAAAATGATAAAATTTTGGAGATCGGATGCAACACAGGTTATCTGCTACAACAAAATCATGAGCAAAAAGGAGTCGGGCCAAACTATACTGCTTTAGACCAAAATATCTCAAGTGCTGCGAGAAGGCGTGCTGAACAGTCAGGTGCTACAGTTGCTGAAAAAGATGGTACTCAAACAGGATATAAAGATGGCGCCTTCGACAAAGTAGTGACGTCGCATGTTTTGGAGCATTTCGATGACCCAGCTCTTTTACTTAAAGAAATCAGGCGCATTTTATCAGGGGAAGGAATTGCGGTAATCGCAGTCCCAAGAGAAAAAGAGCACAAATCATGGAATCCCATGTCTTGGCCTTCAAAGTTTAAGGGGCATAAAACTCATTTCAGTAAACCAGAGGAGCTTGCTCATCTGCTTGAAGAAAGTGGGTTTGAGGTTGAGGATCACTGGAGTTCGAGAAAAAACATAGTAATAAAAGCAAAGAAAAAGAAATTTTGAGTGTCTGCGTCATACATCGTACAACAGCACGATATGAGGTTCAAGAAAAAGTGCATTTTGATTTTTAGTGGAAGCACTTTTTCTCTCACCCAAATTTCGCACACAATTATTAAATTTTTATAAGGAGTGTGCGAAACTTCTCATATCGGCAGTGTTGTGCAAAATAGCTCGCCCTCACTAACGTTCGGTGCTCGCTATTTTGCACAACGCGCGCGGGCAAGCCCTCGTTGCGCTCGCCGCTCGCCTGCCCTCTCGGGCAGACCGAGCGACATCGCACAACTCGGGTTATGCGAAACGCCCGTCGGCCAGAGTACTGGCCTCCGGACGCATCGCATATCCCGCGCGCGTTAAGTGAAATATGACGAGGGCTAACACTTACCATATGAAAAATATATTTATAATACACGGAACTGAAGGCCATCCAA
>JAUSES010000024.1 GCA_030649835.1 bacterium | reverse complement strand
ACGCGGACGGCCTCAATAGAGTCAGCTCCGTCAATTGGCTTGATCTCTGCTATTTTTTGAATTGTTGCGAGTCTTCTGTCAGCCATACTTTTTTTATTTTTTATCTTCTTGTAATTTCGCGTGGTCGTCGCACAGGGTCCATAGCCAACCTCTTATATCTCTTGTTTCAGTCGGCTTTCCACACAGCTCACACATCTTCTCGCTTCTTTCCATTATCTCAATTTCCTTCTTTGTTGATTCGTCACTCCCGCCAGAATGATACAGACGCAAGCCACCAAACTTCTCTTTAACTTGCGTCATGTAAGCATCTGGAAACATATTGTAGAATTCGTCAATGAGCCCATGCCATCCTTCTCCAACTTGTCGCTTTGCGCTTTCCCTTGTTACTCCTTCCTTTTTCATGTTAGCCTTTTTTATCTAATACCTCTTTTCCATCAATCATCGTTCCAACCCTTGTTCCTCCGGATAGGCACTCATTGCATATTCGAAATAAATGATATGGGTTTTCTGCTGTGGCAACAGTAATCTTTGCTGGTTTGCCGCACTTATAACAATTTTTGTTTTCCATGCTAGTTGTGCCCCTTAGGGTAAAGTTCTTCTAGTAAATCCGACTGAAACACCTCCTCTGTGTCTACGTTCATCAAAGAAAGTTTGCCTTCCCATCCTCCGCCCGAGTCTAGGAACCACACATTGCCGCTTTTTAGTGGAACTTGACTTGTCTTCCAGATCGATGTGTGTCCCACGAAGACTGTGTCGAATTCAGTTACAAAGACAGGGTCTCCAGCACTCGAATAATGTTCAGACTCATACCACAGGTCACGATTCCACATTAGGTCTTCTGCACTTTGTTCGCCAATCGGAAACTTTCTATTGAGCCCACCATGGACGAAAAGTCTGTTCTTCTCATCTACGTACGAATAAGGTGTCTTCATTAGAAAATCTCTGTGTTTCTCCTTAAGTTCGGAGTTCTTCTGGTAACTTGCAAAGGAGTTGCGTCCGCCCTGTGTGATCCAAATGTCAGGAGTCTCTTCAAAGCGCAAATAGTCCAACAACCAGTTGTCGTGGTTCCCGCGCACCATCACAAGGTTTTTGATTTCCATAAGTTCTTCAAAGCACTCAGCAACCTCAGGCCATCCGTCAGCGACATCCCCCAAGGAAATCAAGCGGTCTTTCTCAAAATCAAATTTACTGCGGTCCAAACACTGCACGAGAGCTTTGTATCCACCGTGTATGTCACCTATTACAAATGTTCTAATTTTCTTTTTCATAATTTATTCATTACACCAGTCATAAACATCAGTCTGATTAAACCTCTTTTCCCACTCTTTTGGTTTTTCTGTATACCTCCTTATTTTGTCTGTTTTTTCTCTTCCGCACACCGGGCAACCGTAAGTAAAATACTCATACCAATATTTCTTTTTCATATCCTACAAGTATAATCTATTCGTTTTCTAAAGTCAAGTGCCCAACCCCCTAGAAATGATAGCAGCTGATATTGCAGCACGCTTTTTCCAATCTGTCTCGTCGCTGAGTAGGTGACTTAGGTAGATTCCACCACCCATGTCTATCGGCTCATTGACACCAGCCTCGTGTTGTCGTGTAATTTCTGCGTTTGTTTCTTCGAGGGCTGAAATAATGTCAGCCACTTTTTCCTCTGGCACACCTGCTTCGATTAATGACAGCGTTAGTTTTTCTTTATCCATATTTTTTAGGTGGTATTTTTTCTTCGATGGTAATTACCACATCTGGGGCAAAGTGTCCAACGTAAATAGTAATTGGCAACTCCTGCGAGGCAAGTTTCACGACGTGGCCATCCCCATCTTTGTCTGTCGCGTAAATGTCAAATTCTGGTTCTTCCATGGTTTAAAATGGGTTACCGGGTAAGTTTTTATTGCGATACGCTTTTGTGACGACCACCACGGTCTCCTTCTCACTCTCTGCCAACAATGCCTGAAACAAGTCTTCAACAGACGCAACTGGGCCAATCTCAGTCGGCTCACCAACGTCTTCTAGGGCCATAATCAAATTAAAAAGCTCATCACTGACATCCGCACCGCCGTTGTGTATATACAAGTCGTTTAACTTCTTGTGGTCTGTTGCAATTTCCTTGGCGGTTACAAGAAAAAACTTATCACCAGTTTCGTCGTATCTCTCTAAGCAGTATTTTGTGATAGCTAGACCAGATTCTTTCCAAAAAAGTCGGTCTACTTCTCTGTCTACGGAGGCAAGGTTAAAGGTCATATTATTTTTTGGTTAGAGCGTCAAATTCATCGTCAATCGTTTTCCATTCCGTCTGAATAAACTTTCCATTGTCGTACTGCATTCTTATGTTTCCAGTTTTTCCTGTTCTACGGTTTGCCTGAACCGACACATTTACGTTGTCAGTGATTACCATTGCGCCGTTTTGTCTCTCTGCCTGTCTCCAGAGGATTATGACGGTGTCAGCTTCCTGCGCAATTGAGGCCGACCCGCGAAGGCTCTCCAAGTCAGGCTGGGTGTCCATCTTGGCCTTCTTGAGGTGGCAAATGAGTACAATGACGATGTTCCACTTCTTTGCAAGTTGTTTTAGGTCGCGAGTAGTCTTTGCAACCAGAAGGTCGTGTCGGTCTGTGTTGAACGGAACGATGAAGTCGAGGTGGTCAATGAAAACCAACCGTGTGTTGTGCTTTGCGATTGACTCAATGATTTTCTTTTCAAGCCAGACCATGTCGTTCGTGACGTTTTGCCGAGGAAGGTAGAACAGCGGCGGCTCCTCTCCACGCTCCAAGAACTTTCTAACTAACTCTTCTCCACCCTCTTCGAAAGGAAACCACAACGGGTTCTCTGTCCGCGTGTGAACTGTTATGTCTACCGCCATTGAGGTTTTTCCGGACTTTGTTTGGGCAGAAAGGACGATAAGCTGACCAAGCCGAAACCCCCCAAGAATGTCATCGAGACTTTTGTAGCCAGTGTTTATTTTATACTCCTCACCCCTATTTTTAATTTCATCAATAAGGTCAAGTGTGGAAATGATCTCATCGTCACCTTGGTAGTTTTTTGATATAAACTTAAGGCGCTCCAAACTGGCCGCCTGCTCAGCGTCTTTTTGTGTCACCCTTATGTTTTGTTCTAGTTGACGAACGAGTTCTTTTATGTCCATATTTTTAGGTTTTTAGAAATTCTTCTAGTTTATTTTTGCTTTCAACAAGCTCAAGCTCAACGTAAAGGAGGTTCTTTTTATGTTTTTGTATTGTTTCCATTGCATCTTTTACCTCCTTCAAAATTTCATTTTTGCGATCCAGTAGTGTGAGTATCGTAGATTTTATGTTTTCAACAAACGATTTTTCATTTATGTTTTTTATGTCCATATTTAATTTATGAATTTTAATACAGTGCTTAGTTTCCAGTCGTACTTCATTTCTGCGGCATGTTTTTGGGTTTTGTCAAAAGCCATGCGGAGTTGATCTGCGTCGAAGTGCTTTAGGTCTGAGGCAAATTTTATTTCACGCCTTACCGCAATGCCAAGTTGTTCCTTGTTTCGGAATTCGTACCCCTTTTTTCTGAAGTAGAGCCCCAAGATTTTCATGTCCACCCGAACAGAGGTGACCAGCTTAGTAACCTCCTCAGAGGAGACGAATGGCTTTTCTTCAACGACTACATTTTCTGAACCCGCCACTGGCGGTAAAGTTAACTTAACTTTACTTAACTTAACTTTACTTCTGCTGCCCGTGGACCGTCCACTGTCTGACATTTCTATGCGCTTGCTATTATCCTCAACATCTGAGCGGGGTTTTGCCTCCAAGAGTGGCAAGTCTGGGGCCTTTTCTTTAAGCAGGTGTGTGTAAATGCTATTTACTTTACGATCAGCTCTAATTGTGTTGTGCTCAAGCCAATCAGAAATAACAACGACTTGATCTTCGTTTAGTTCTCGAATAAACCCCTTGGCGATAAGGACCTTGAAATTATCTGGAGCCATTCCAAGTAACTTCATCAAGGGATACGACTCAACAACGCCGTCATCGTCAGCGCGAATTATCATATGAAAATACAGCACCTGGGACTCCGAAGGCATTTGGAGAAATTTTGCTGAGTTTGCAATTCTGTTACTGATACATCTTCGGTTTGCCATATTTATCTATTATTTTATAAAACTTATACTCGAAATCTTATCACAAAACGCGACGTTGCGGAACTTGACGAGTCATGAGTTCTATTCTTTAACGAGACGAGTTCTTCTTATCAACGTTCCAGAAAACGGAAGCCGTGAATTTTTTCGCATGTTTTCTGTTGCCCAAAGAGGTTGTAGATTTAGGTAGTTAAATGCCGCCAGTAGTTGTTCTTCGTTTTTTAGGTCGTAAAACGCAATTGGTATAATGTGATCTATGTGCCACATTTTTTTATTTTCCCAGCTCATCCCCGGCAAAAACCGACTTTCTATGTGTTCTTTTAGTGTCTGCACTGAATCAACCCCAAGTAGGTAGAGTGTTTTCTTGGGTTTTTTATGCCTTAAATGAAGTGCCGTGTTTATTCTGTTTCTCATGTTTGTTTCAATCTGGTATAAAATATCCGATTGATATTTTTTTCTTTTGTATTTATTCCGTATTATTCTCACTGCCTCCTTGTTGTTTTTATGCCACATCGTCGATCTTTCTTTTATTTTGTTTTTGTTTTGCTCGTAGTATAATTTGTTGTAATCCCTTATTTCATTTGGGTGTTTTTTTGAGTATGCGGCACTTCGGGCCTTTATCTCAGCCTTGTTTTTTTGGTAGTATTGTTTTTTATATTCTTTTTTATCCATTTTTAGTATGTGCCAGTTGGATTTTTGTAGCAATTTTCGACATCTGCCTTCAATGAGTGGATGTTGGTCATAAACGTTTTTGGCTCTACGGAAAGAAGTCCCTGAGAATATCGGCGTCGAACATCTTCTAGTTCTTGTGTGCGTGAAAAACGAAAAAACCCAACAGGCCGCTTGTTTGTACCTTCTATTTGCAGATCTACACCTTCCATTAAAAACTTGTGCGTTACGAGTGTTGCGGCGAGGGTGAGATCGCGGGTGCTGAAAATCTTGTTATCTTCCATAAGATTTGGAATTTATTATTAATTGTTTTGAGTATAGCACAATTTTGTTTTTAATGCAGTATTGACAAGGCCCATTCTCTGATGTCTGTTGTTAATGGGTGATTGACTAATTTTTCTGGTTGGTGTAAGATGGAAAAGCTAATCGAAGTGATGACTCGATTGGATGTTGATCAGAAGGTGTGAGCCCGATCGTGTGTCGGGCCCCGTGATGGACAGGACAGTGCTAAATTTGTCCATCGTGGG
>JAUSES010000061.1 GCA_030649835.1 bacterium | reverse complement strand
GAAAATTTTTGGTTTTGCTTCGCCGTTTCAGTCTCCGAAAAGAGCAATCTTATTTTAGCATTTTTGTTTGCTCATATCTGCGCCCTCACGGCGACCGAGGCGCTCTCGTATCCGCGTTTGGTGGTAGCTCTGTACTCCGCGAACCACACACAACAGCCTACGCATAGCCCGCTCGCATTCTCTCGCGCTGGCTGCTTCGGCGTTGTGTGCGTTCGCTTGGTGGCTTCGTGAGAGTGTAGTGGTTATTCAAAGAAAATATGGATTGTGCTAGGGCACAATCAAATCTGTATGTACTTGCCCCGCCCTCCCGTGCGCGCACAACAATCCCCACCGTTTTTAGGAAATATTATAAAACGTGGGGGTTGCTCCCTTGAAAGAAACAATCAAAGATCTTTGATTGTTTCTTTGTCTGTAGGTTTTTGCAGGTAATCTTCAACGAGCACACAGAGTTGGCGAAGTTGTAATTTTGAAGCGTTAAAATATTTACCCCCTCTTATATCAAGTACAAATTGACTCATCCCACTATCAACATATGTTGGATATAACACTAAATTATAAAGTGTGTTATTCCAATATATTCCACCCAGTAAGGTCGGTAGCTCGCTGATGATGTACTCGGCAAGTCTATCTTTGTCCTCATCAGAAACCTCCACAGCTCTTAATTCAATGTATTTATCAACAAAGTAAAGTATTTGCTGGCGAAATTCTTTATTTGTTTTATACTCCTCTGCGAGAATTTCTTCTAAATGGTCGTAGCCACTATTTCTGATGTCACTCCAAAAAATTATATGCGTTTTAGCAATATAGGTTGGGTCATTTTCCTGACGCGATAAATTTCGAATTGCCTTATCAAATAATCCTTTCATTCCGTAGCCTTTCTGACGAACTTTTTCCTCAGATTCCTTTTGGTTTAGCCCTCTGAAAACCATCCAATTCACCGTATCAATATCATCAGCAATAAGAATGACGGTATTATCTTTTGTGTGAGTATGAGCCCACTTAACATACTTTTCTGCAAGTTCGGGAGTAAGTAGTTTATTTCCTAAACTTATGCCGACAAAAACGTTAAATAACTTTTTGTCTATCTCTTCTTGTGTAATATGGAAGTATTGCATAATTATTTTACAAAATAATCTAATGGCTTGCCGTACAATTTCGCCAGCTCGTCTAACTCAACCGCATCAACCCTACGCTCGCCCCGTTCTATCTTGGAAAGATACGCCTGTGGCTTTTTGAGCTTTTTACCTGCTTCTACTTGCGTTAAACCTGCCTCTTGGCGAGCGGAACGGAGTTTTGCAGTAAGTTTTTGATATTTTGCTTGGTATTTCTTCGACATATAGATATTAACA
>JAUSES010000016.1 GCA_030649835.1 bacterium | reverse complement strand
GAGGGTGAGTCTCTTGAGTTATATTACAGACGGAAAGTTTATGCGGACAGTAGTCGAGCTGTTGAAATCGATATTCATAGCTCGTATGTTAAAAATGGTTCTTGTGGGCCGGCTGGACCCCAGGCATCGTTTATTGAGGGCAAGTGGGTGTTGGTGGATTAAGCAAAGACAAAATTTGTGGATAAGACGAGAGATAGCCCCCAGCCCCATCACTTTTCTGTCACGGGGTGCCTCATCTTCAGAAACAGATGAGGTATGATTGAATTGATTTAATCCCACACATAACGACTTATGTGTGGGATTAACCAAAATAACAGGTGACCCACGCTTGCCTCCCCGTCCATCATTACGATTGGCGGGGCGCTCGACCTCTTATTTTGGTAAATCAATAAAATCAATCAACCTCATCTGCTTCCTTGATTTCGTCAATGTGACATAAAAGCGATGGGGCCGGGGGCTACAGCTAATCCTTGACAAAAATAGTGTTTTTTGCTATACTATTAAATAGTTTGTTTTCGGTATTTGGGAGGGTTACATGAGTAAAAATGGGACCATACGACTACAGGTTGAAATGGAGAAAGAAGGATATGCTGAACTACAACGACTGATGAAGGAAACAGGCACCAGGACAATGAAGGAGTTGACGAACAACGCCTTCACCTTGCTAAAGTGGGCGATTAAAAAGCGTAAAGAGGGCGCATCCATTGTTGCAATGAACGAGAAACGGAAAATCTATGTTGAGTTGGGGATGCCGATACTTGAAGTTGTCATCCCGAATACTGAAACTGAATAAAACAAATTCTTATTTCCCTTGTCTTGCCACCAGAAAATGGTGGCTTTGTTTTTGAGAATCAACTTTCTAAATTAGAACAAACAGCGAGGTTTTAGCTTCGTGCCCAACAAGGTCGGGCCTTGTTTTCTGTTCAGTGCAACCTGGCACTTTATTTCAGGAGAGTTTGAACTTTTGTTGCTAAATGTAAACTGAAAACAAAACAACCAGAGGAGGCAGACACTTTTTACAAATTAGCAAACTTTTTAAAAAGTGTCTGCCTCCTCATGGATAGAGGTTGTGTGAGCAATTAAAATAAAGTGTCTGTTGACTTTATTTTGGGAATCTGATAAGATGGGTGTATAGATTGATTACTACTGATGTCCGCCGATGGCGGTCATTTGTTTAATACAGTCAAAAACTAAATATGGATACAAAACAATTCGTGTCGGCAATCAAACAAATCTC
>JAUSES010000013.1 GCA_030649835.1 bacterium | reverse complement strand
TGAATTACGAAACAGCAATATCCCAGCATCGTCTTTGCGAGCAAAGCGAAGCAATCCAGGATTATGCTCGATAAACTCTGGATTGCCACGTTGGATTACCAACTCGCAAAGACGGAAAACCAGAGTTTCGTAATTCAAAGTACATGAAGTACTGCGACCGAATTCGCACCCGCAGACAGCGCAGTATTACGCCAAAATTTTGTGTCCGTCTACAAGCTCTGAGGATTTTTATTGGAGTTCAAGGCGCAACCGAGCATTGTGACCAAGGTGTACGTGCAGTACTCCGCGGGAGAAATCCGAGCGGTCAACGAAGTAATGCGTCAAAACCAGAGGCCGGGACTACCATTCGAGGGCGCCGCCGGTTTTGTACTCGGTAACCCTCGTCTCAAAAAAATTCTTCTCCTTGTTCAAATCTATCGCCTCGCTCATCCACGGGAATGGATTTTCTACTCCATACTGTACTGGCAAGCCCACTGACTCCAAACGGCGATCTGCAATGTGCTCTATATATTGCTTGAATCCATCGGCATTCATACCGAAAATTCCGCGCGGGAAAACTTGTGCCGCAAATGTGTACTCCAAGACAACGGCTTTTTTTACGAGGTCCACAATGTGGTTTTGAAAATCCTTTGTCCACACTTCTGGCTGTTCTTTTTTGATCGTGTTGATCATATTGATGCCGAAGTTTAAATGCTGAGATTCGTCACGCATAATGTACTGTATCTGCTCTGCGGAGCCGGTGAGCTTGCCCTGTCTCTGAAAGCCAAACATAACCGCAAACGAAGAGTAGAAGAAAATGCCCTCCATAATGAGTGAGAACACGCAAAGGTTCTCCAAAAACTTTTGATCGTTTTCTAATGTGCCTGTTTTGAAATTGTCATCAAAAATGCCGTCGTTGAAATCAAGGATGAAACTGTCTTTGTTGTAAATGGCGTCCACCTCGCGGTACATGTTGAAGATTTTGCTCTCGTCCATACCGAGCGACTCCACAATGTACTGATATGCGTGGGTGTGGATAGCCTCTTCAAAACCTTGGCGCAGAAGATACATACGGCACTCGGGCGAGGTAATGTGCTTGTAAAAAGCGAGGACGACGTTGTTGGCAGCGATAGAGTCAGCGGTGGTGAAAAAGCCAAGCACGGTCTCAAATGCCTGCCTTTCGTCTGCCGTCAAAACATCCTTTGAGCGCCACTGCTCAATGTCCTTTTGCATGCTAATCTCCGTCGGGAGCCAGTGGTTTGCATTGCCTACCATGTACGCATCCCACGCAAACGTGTGCTTCATGGGATAGAGCTGTACCACGTCGGCATCGGCGCCGTTTATGATACGACGATTGTTGATATTTACTGGTTTTTCTCCTCTGGAAATGGGCATGGAAATTCTCTTTTTAAACTAATAAATTTGTATTTTCTCCTGTCTTTGCGAGCAAAGCGAAGCAATCTAGAATTATATACGATAAAATCTGGATTGCTTCGTCGTACCTCCTCGCAAAGACGATGTGGGCATGGGCCCGTATCTTCTTTTCTACTCACTATTGGCTAGTGGCTAGTGGCTGCCCCCTATCCTTGGCACGATTCACAAATACCTACCTCCTCCCCTGCGGCAACGCGTGCCATAAACTCGGCGTCAGTAATTTTGTCTGAAGGCACGGTCGCGACGAGCTCCTCCCTGATTGCTACGACTGCTTCCTCTGCCTTTGCGCCGAAGTCGCGCTTGTGGGTGGAACCAAACTCTGCGACAGACACCGTGGACTTTTCTACTTGCGACGCACCCAATGAGCGAAGGTAGTAGGTAGTCTTAAGTCCCATCTCCCATGCGTGGAAATATACTTTTGATAAGTCACGACCAGATGTACCCTTGAAGAAAATGTTGAGTGACTGTGACTGGTCAATCCACTTTGAGCGTCGTGCGGCTGCGTCGATGATCCAATGTGAATCAATTTCAAAAACCTCTTTGTACTTCTTGCGAAGCTCCTCGGGGATTTCTTTTATATTTTGAATACTCCCATCGTAATATTTGATTTTGTTTAGGATGTCTCGGCTCCAAAGATTTTCCTTTTTCAAATCCTCTACGAGATATTTGTTTACCACCACGAAGTCGCCCTCTTTGTTGGACTTTACATAAATGTTTTTGTAAATAGGTTCTACACAAGGAATACAGCCGACCAAGTTTGCAGTGCTTGCAGTTGGCGCTACTGCCATGGTGTTTGAGTTGCGCATGCCGTACTTCTTTATACTTTCGCGCACAGGAGTCCAGTCGAGCACTCCGCCTCGCTCTACGAGAATTTTTTCACCACGTTCTTTTTCGAGAAGATCCACGGTGTCCTGTGGCAAAAGTCCACGGTCCCACTTTGAACCTTTGTAAGTAGAGTAGACTCCACGTTCTTTTGCAAGCTCGGATGATGCGAGGATAGTGTAGTATGCGACCACTTCCATACTTTCATCAGCAAACTGCACGGCCTCTTCGGAGTCAAAATCAATACCGAGCATATAGAGAGCGTCGTGGTATCCGCGAACACCGAGCCCAACAGGGCGATGAAGCGTGCTTCCGCGTCGCGCATCCTCTGTAGGATAAAAGTTGATGTCGATCACGTTGTCGAGCATACGGATAGCGCTCTTGGTCACACTCTTCACAAGCTCGTGGTCAAACTTGCCATCCTTTACAAACTTCGCAAAGTTGAGCGAACCTAATGTACAAACTGCAGTTTCGTCGGCAGACGTGTTGAGGGTAATTTCGGTGCAGAGGTTGGAGCTGTGCACGGTACCCACGTGGTCTTGAGGCGAACGCACGTTGCAGGGATCCTTGAAAGTAATCCATGGATGCCCAGTCTCAAAGAGCATGGAAATCATTTTCTTCCAGAGGTCGTTTGCAGGAATACGCTTCCAAAGCTTGATCTCGCCTCGATCTGCCATTTTCTCATACTCCATATAGCGCTTTTCGAACTTTGCGCCGTAAATCTCGTGCAAATCGGGAGTTTCCTCGGGTGAAAACATGGTCCATTCCCCACCATCGCGCACACGCTTCATAAAGAGGTCAGGAATCCAGTTGGCAGTGTTTACATCGTGGGTGCGACGACGTTCGTCACCCGTGTTTTTGCGGAGCTCGAGGAAATCCTCAATATCCAAGTGCCAAGTTTCTAGGTATACACAGCCTGCGCCACGTCGCTTGCCGGAACGATTGATAGCAAGGTTTACATCGTTTGCGATTTTGAGGAATGGAATAACCCCCTGACTTCCCACACCGGTACCATTAATAAAGCCTCCCGTAGCGCGGAGTGGTGTCCAGCTGGTACCGGTGCCGCCTGACCACTTAAGATACTGCGCATTGTCTCCGAATGTTTTGAAGATCGCGTCAAGAGAGTCGGGCACTACGTTTAAGAAACAGTTTGCAAGTTGTGCTTTCTTTGAGCCTGCTTGGAAAAGTGTGCGTCCACCCGGAGTGTAAAGGAACTTTGAAAGTACGTCGTAGAACTCGAGCGCAACTCTCTCGCGGTCTTCTTTCTTTTCTGCGATGGCAGTACCCATAGCAATACGCATCCAAAACATCTGTGGAGTCTCGACTGGCTTTTTTGTTTTTGGGTCCTCCTGAAAATAACGTGATGAAAGAATTTCAAGTCCCATGTATTCAAACAGTTCATCGTTTGCGAGTTCAAACTTGCTTGCAAGTAAGTCCAAGTCGAAGTCGAGCATCTTTGCATCAAGATACCCCTCCTTTACCGCATGCTTAATATTTTCGGGAAATGATTTTGCGTGTGCAGAAAGAATATCTGCGGGTTCAAAGTTGCTTCCGAACACATCGCGGTAGAGCTTTTGCAAAAGCAAACGTGCCGCAACTTTTGAGTATGCAGGATCGAGCTCAATCATTGAGCGTACTACTTGAATAATAGCCTTCGTTATTTCCGCAGTTGTAATGTTTTCGTAAACGTTGAGCTTGAGCTGAGTGAGCACGGCTTCAACATCGATCGCCTTCTCATACCCTTGCATCGAGCGGGTGAGCGTTTTTTTAATTTTTGCCTCAGAAAATGTCTCCTTCTTGCCATCACGCTTTGTTATTGAAAGTTTTTTCTCCTCAATTTTCTCTACAATCTCTTCTTGTTTCTTCTCGCGGATTTTTTCGTGCTCGTAGCGATAAATAATGTAAGCTTTTGCCACCTCGTGATAACCCTCACTCATAATAACGAGCTCTACCACATCCTGAATCTTCTCTACTGATGGAATTTGCCCGTATCCACCGTCTTCTATCCCCCGCAATACCGCCTTGGTCATCTCAGAAAGCTTTTCAATAGTAACGGGAGTGTTACATGCAGAGAACGCTTTGCTGATTGCACTTGTAATTTTCTCTGAAGAGAAGTCTACGATGGTGCCGTTTCTTTTTTTGACCTGGCTCATATGATGGATGGGATGTTATTGGTGATTAAAAATGCACTCACGATACGCGGGAGCTCGTTTTTTTGGGACGGGAACAAATTCAAGAACAAACATACAAGTGAACTACCCTAACTCACTCATTTTAGCATACATTAAAAAAAGAAAGGAAGTGGAAATATGCAAATCTTTACCCTAGAACACAATCAAAAAAGAATGTCTAAAATAACCGACTGTGGTACCTAAAATAACTAGAATTTTCTTGCCAAAATCCACTTCGCAACATTCTTCTTATCTCGGCTGTCCCAAATTGCCTTCGCGCGGATGCTTTCGAGAGCCTGTTCGACTGCACGCGCACCCCCTGGAACGGAGTTCTTCTTAAAAAAATTCTCAATGTCGTTTGCAACACTATTTGACTGGTAGGAGCCAAGTGGGTCTATGAAATACGTAAGGTCTTTTTGATCACCATACTGTTTTAAAATAAATTTCCAATGTTTTTTGATAAATCTCCATCCAATGTCGCCCGCAAACACATTCATCGTGACAACTGAAGTGAAGCGTGCGGTTTCTTGTGCGCGCACATGAGAAGAAATAGAAAAATCAAGGGTCTTTTGAAGGAGATCTTTGTCTTTAAATTGTCCGAGGGCTGCCCCAATTCGATTCTTCTCCTCATGGAGCTCCGCTTTTTTGTACATGGTGAGCAGTTTTTCATATTCCCGCACGCCTCCGTGTCGGGCGACGGTACCGTAGACCACACTGCGCAGGTCTGGGGGGATTTTATTTTTGTGTATGGTAAGCCCTGCAAAGAGTGTGCGTGCTTTTTCTATTGTACTAGTGTCCCCGTACACTCCTGCGCTTCCCAAAATAAGTCCGCGCACAAGTGTCTCTGTGTGACGCTCCCCTGTTTTCTTTTTCCATCCAACTTTTTTAATCATTGGCTGTAAAATCTCTAACACAAACTTTCTATACTCTGGTGCGCAGAGTTCATCAAAAATTATCCGGTGCACACGAGAGAGCCCAGAAATAATTTCTCCCCACACGACATAACTTGTTTCATGTTTGTAGTGTGATACAAAATCAAGTGCGCGCACAGTGGGCATCTCCCCCGCATGAGCGAGGTCAAACACATCACGGAGAAGTCCGAGCCTGTCGACGACGCTGAGCTCTCCTCTCTCTATCGCTTCGCCAAGCAACTTCAAAAGTTCTGCTGAGTAGTTTGTCCTGTATACTCCTGTCTCTCCAACATTCAACTTTACCCATGTGTTTTCTTTTTCAGAGATTTTTATTTTCTTTGAGGCAAGTAAGAATTTTTCTACTTTCGTTGAATTCCCCACTCTAATGCTAATGGGTACAGGCCAGATCGTTGTATCTTTTGTATTTTGTTTTGAGATAGGGCTCGCAAAAAATCTTCTTTGCTCAATGGTTAATACTCCTTCCTTTTCTGACACATCTAAAATGGGGTGCCCTCCTTTTCCTGTCCACACGCCCATTATTTTTGACACGGGTTTTCTTGAAACCTTTTCAAGCGCCTCCCACAGTTGAAAGGTTTCGGCATTTTTATAACTGTGTTTTTTAAGATAGTACCTCAAACCGTCACGAAAATCCTTATCGCCTAAATAGTCCGCGAGCATACGAATAACACTAGCCCCTTTTGAATAGCTCACTGCGTCAAAAATCTCACTTATTTCATCTGGATGGTTCACAGAAACCTCAATAGGGTGTGTGTGCTTTAGGGAATCAAGAGAAAGCGCTCTCCCTAAGTCTTCGGAGACAAATTCTGTCCACATTTCCCACTCAGGAAAAAGATGGTCAACCGCAAGATACTCAATATATGACGCAAAACCCTCGTTTAACCACAGGTGCGTCCACCACTCCATAGTGACTAGGTTACCAAACCACTGATGAGCAAGCTCATGTGCAACAACCACCGCAACTCGCTGTTTCATTGCTTGTGAAGAGTGGTCGGGGTCGATAAGGAGCGCGGCTTCGCGATAGGTAATGGCGCCCCAGTTTTCCATCGCACCGGATGAAAAGTCTGGAATCGCGACCATATCGAGCACGGGCATTGGGTATGGAATGTCAAAATACTTTGTAAAGAAAGAAAGTGTCTTCACCGCGCAGTCTAGTGCAAATTCTGCCTGATGAATTTTTCCCGGTGTGGTAAAGACGCGTACAAGGACCCCTTCTTTTGTTTTTCTTTCTACATGTTCGAGATCCCCCACAATAAACGCCGCGAGATAGGTAGACATTTTTGGTGTAGGCGAGAACTCCACCACCTGATACCCCGCACTATGCTCCTTGATAGAGATGGGTATCGTGTTTGAGAGTGCTGTACTTTTCGTTGGCACAATCAGTTTTACCTCAAAGACGGACTTGAGTGATGGTTCATCAAAACACGGGAACGCTCGGCGAGCGTCAGTCGCTTCAAACTGCGTCGTCGCCATATAATATTCCTTTCCTGCGACTTCATATCGGCTACGATAAAAACCCTGCATCCGGTCGTTTAGGATACCTCGAAAAAGTAATGTAAGTTTTGCTTTGCCTTTGTCTATTGTTTTTTGAAATACAAAAGTTGCGGTCTCTGCCTTTTTGTCATAAGAAATCTTTGTCGCAAATGTTTTTACCTTATTTTGCAAAACAAAAACGCTCTCAATCTCAATCTCTGCAGAGTGGAGCGTAATTTCTTTTACCTTCTTATCGAGAGTTAGTGTTATCGTCTCCTCTCCTTCAAACACAAACGCATCCAAATCGGGCTTGAGTGCTATCTGGTATCTTTCTGGTTTTACATGTGAAGCGAGTCGAACATTTTTTGTAGATTTCCTCATTTGTCGTATTGTATCATACACTGCTATTCCACTTTAAATGTCATCATCATCCCTGCTTCGAGATGCTCGGCAATGTGGCAGTGCGCCATCCATGTGCCCTTGTTTGAGGCATCAAGAATAATGTCCACATACTCGCCTGCAAGTACAAGGACGGTGTCTTTCCACACGAGGTTTGTTTGCTGTACGCCGTTTTTATTTACTACCAAAAATCGCTGTCCATGAAAATGGATTGGGTGTTGCATGGGATGCCCGCCCGACTGAATACCTTCAGTCATTCGGGCGGGCATAGATGTACCATCGTTCGTAATGCGAATTTTCACCTTATCCCCTACCTTGAAATCCCAATCAATGTCCATATTCTTCTTGCCCGAATCTTCGTCAACAATGTTCCATGCTATCATTTTTGTGTCAGACATCATGTTCATTGCCGACATGTCGGTGTCTTCCCATTCGATCCCACCTTTTGGGACACCGGTGCTCGACCCCATGCCACCTTCCATCATTGCACCGCCTGTCATCATCCCTCCCATATTTGAGCCCCCCATCATATATATAGAAAGTTTCATTTGCTTGTCCACCTTTTTTGTAAACGAGGAACGAAATTGATCAATACTCTTCGAAATCTCTGGGTGCAAGCGAAGATCACTAAAAGATTTTCCAGGCGCTAAAGACGTTTCTCCACCAGAAACAACAATCCCTCCGAGTGTGTAGGTTTTTTCGGATGTTTTGTTTTGAAGCTCATATGAACCTTCTTTGTCAAAAAGCACCTCAACAATCGCGCGTTCAGATGGATTTATCATAACCGAGTCCGCCCACGTGTCGCGCTCATACAAACCGCTATCTCCACCAACGAGTTTCATTTTTGTTCCCACAATCGTAAGATTGAACGGTCTCACGTTAGCGCTGTTGGTAAAATAAAATCTAACCACTTCGCCTTTTTTTACACTAAGCGTGTAGTCTGTCTCGCCATTCACAAACATCGTGTTACCATAGCGACCCATGAGCGTGCGGTCTGCTCCTTCTTTTTTAAACGGCGCAATGTCTCCCTTCTCGAGCAAAATATCATCTATAAAAACCATTTCCTCGCGGTCGACTTTATTCCACGACGAGCCCTCCTTGGGAGTCACGAGAAAATTACCATAAAGTCCCATCTCAATAGTGTAGTCATCGCGTACGTGTGGATGATACCAGTACGCACCCGCATCGGGAAATTTTAAGACATACGCGAACGAACCCCCCACAGGAACTATTTCTTGCGTTACATCCGGCACGCCGTCAGACGCATTCTCCATACGCACGCCGTGCGAGTGAAGCGTGTTTCCGATATCAGTATCATTTTTAAAATTAATTTTAACGGTTGCTCCCTGTGGAACTTTTAGTGTCGGTCCGGGAACAGAGCCGTTGTACGCGAGCATGCGCACAGCGTTGCCGTTGATATTTTTCTTTACAAAACTCGCAGTGAGATCATACGTGTCACCATCTTTTAGCTCAACTATTTGTGAAAGTTGAGCCTCTGGCAAACCCCACGTGCTCGTTGAAAACTCCTTTTCAGAAATTTCCGAGGAAATCCCACTAAGAATTATTATTGGGAGGAGAATAACCCCAAATAAAATGTATCTTTTTTTCATATTATTTCTCACTATACACTTAATTTATTCCGACGCAACAAGAGTGCATTAAATGCAACAATAACCGTGGACACACTCATAAGTACCGCCGCGACTGCTGGTTGTAAAATAATGCCCTTAGAAAAGAGTACGCCTGCCGCGAGAGTAAGCGCGACAATATTGTATCCCGTTGCCCAAAAAAGGTTTTGTATTATCTTTGTGTAGGTGAGTTTAGAAAGACGAATGATTTTTGGAATATCACGAGGGTCGTTTTTGACGAGAATAATTCCAGCGGACTCTATGGCGACATTGGTCCCAGCGCCAATAGCGATACCAAGGTCAGCTTGCGTGAGTGCTGGCGCATCGTTCACCCCGTCCCCCACCATCGCGACTTTGTGCCCCTGCGCCTGAAGTATTTTTACTTTTTCTGATTTTTCACCGGGGAGTACCCGCGCAAAGTATTCGTCAATGTGAAGCTCCTTTGCAACCCATGCTGCTACATCGGGCGAGTCTCCCGTGATCATCGCCGTACGAATGCCCAGCGCGCGAAGCGCCTCCACCGCCTCGCGCGACTCCTCACGAATCGTGTCCGCGAGAGCAAGGGCTCCCACAAGCTGACCCTTTGATGCGACAAAAATCACCGTCTTGCCCTCGCCTTCCAATGCGCGAGTTTTTGCAAGAATTTCTGGTGCAAGAACAATAGTCGTCTCATTCATAAATAATTCGTTACCCACAAGGGTTGTGTCTCCGCCCACATCTCCACGAGCACCCTTCCCCGCTATCCGCTCAAAGTTTTTCATTGGGAGCAAAGTGGCTCCGCGTTTCCCTGCTTCTCTCACGACCGCTTTTGCAAGTGGGTGCTCTGAGCCTTGGTCAAGACCAGCCCCTTTTTGAAGTACGTCAAGCTCGGTAAATGAGTCAGCGGGGATGACTGCGTACACGCCAAACGCGCCCGTGGTGAGTGTTCCCGTTTTATCAAAAAGAACAACATCAATGGTGCGTGCCGACTCGAGCGCAATGCGCTTGCGGACAAGAAACCCGTTTCTCGCTGCCATCGTGGTGGAGATGGACGCAACGAGGGGCACCGCGAGACCAAGTGCGTGTGGACAGGTAATGACAAGCACGGCAACAAGACGCTCCGTCGCAAAAACAATTCCTGCGTCAGCTAAAATCCACGCTATAAATGTTGCAGTGCCTGCGAGTACTGCGATGACTGTCAAATAAAGCGCCGCACGGTCAGACAAAATCTGAAGGCGTGACTTGCTCGCCTCTGCCTCAAGAACCAAGCGCATCACGCCAGAGAGGAATGTTCCTTCGCCAATTTTTTTCACCTCAATGGTGAGACTACCGTCGCCGTTTAAAGACCCCGCAATTACCCCCACGCCAACCACTTTTAGAATTAGTTTTGACTCACCGGTAATAATAGATTCGTCTATCTCTGATCGGCCCTCTACAACAACACCGTCAGCAGGGATTTTTGCCCCGGGACGCACGAGTACGCGGTCGCCCACGCGGAGCTCTGAAATAGAAATGGTGGAAGTAACACCAGCACGAATTACATCCGCGGTATCTGGCAAAAGCTTCGCGAGTTCCTTGAGTGCCCCTTGAGCACCCTTTACCGCTTTCATTTCTATCCAGTGCCCGAGAAGCATGATGGCAATAAGCGTGGCGAGCTCCCAAAAAAGTGTGTGTTCCCCGCCGGTAAAGACGACAAAAACACTAAATGCATACGCAGCCGTAATAGCAAGCGAGATGAGTGTCATCATCCCGGGGAGCCAAGCTCGGAGCTCGTGGTATGCTCCTCTCAAAAATACTGACCCACCATAAAAAAAGATGAATGAACCAAGTGCGAGCATCACATCAGGCTCCGCAGTGAAATGCGGCGGTTGCCACGAAAACGCGAGTGCAAAAATTTCGGAATATACAAGGAGCGGAACCGTAAGCACGAGTACTACAAAAAACTTCTTCAAAAAATCTTCCGTATGATGCCCCTCATGCTTAGTAAACGCGGAACTATGCGGAATTGACGCGGACTCATGCAGAAATTTTTCCGCGCCCGTCTGCGTGTCGTCAGCGTCCTTCCGCGCTCGTGCTAGCACGAGACTCATCCCACACTCTGGACATATCCCCGGCATCTCGCGAACAATATTCGGGTGCATTGGACATGTATAGAGTATTTTTTCCATAAAAGTCTACTAGTCAAAACTTAAAACAATTTTGTCTTTGTCCTTCATGTGATAATTTTCAAATTCAGTATTTTCTACGCCATTCACCGTCATCTTCATATTATTACCAAACGAGCGCATCTCTTTTTTCCAAATCCTAAAAAACTCTCCGAGCTTAAGATCATCTACGCGCACAATTCCCGGAAACTCCATGTGAATAATGTTCGGCTCACCATCGTGAGTGTGAATTGGGTTATGTCCCCCCTCAAGACCAACATTTGCGGGAATTACCACGGGCGACCCTTTTACCACAATGGCGAGATCAGCATGCCAATGAAGGCCCTTCAGACTCACTATTTCAGGATCCGCACTTGCGCCGCCTTTTTCCATACTCTGCAAATAAACCCCAAATCCTATTAAAAGCGCTACCACAACCAGCGCCCCACCAATTGCTGTTTTTTTCATAATATTTGCATTGTAACACTTTTTATTTCTATTCTCTACCGAGCCAATACCCAAGCCAAATTCCGCCTATCCCACCAACGCCAGAAAAGAACACTGACGACATAGAAAATGAGTCCCCTCCCCAGAAAAGCGGTACGTATGCTCCTGCATAGGTACCCACAATCGCAAGGAACCAAATGAGGGATTTTGAATTCATGTGTGTATTATACAGCAGATATTATCTTTCTACTTTCCCTCGTTCTTCGGCGTGTGTCCCAAAAGCGCGCGGGCGAGGCGGATATGAAGAAACGACACATTAGGCCCAACAATGTTTTTGACTGGTGTAAGTAGTATAACTTTCTTATCTTCCAAAAGTTTTTCAATTGCCTTTTCAATTTTCAAAAAATGCGCAGGCGAAATTTCATATTTTAAATGTCTCATATCCACGCGCGATTCCTCTTCCATAAGCTTCTCAATATGGGAGACTATCGTTTCAATTGTCATGCCACGCGCTTCTGCAATTTCACCTAGACTTTTCTTCTCCGCGAGGAGTAGCTCGGTCTCTTTGTGTGTAGCGAGCTTCTTTTCTTTTTGTGGTGGCTTTGAGCACGCAAGAAATTCAGCTTGCAAGCGAGCAATCTCCTTCTCGCCCATTTTTTTTATTTCCCCAAGGGCTTCTTTAGAAAGATTTTGAAAATCCTGATCAAGCTCTCGCACTTCTTCGTGAACACGGAGCGCATTTTCGTTCATTCCTAAAATAGTGAGGCCCTCAAGTGAGCGCACGCGAGAGAGCGCCACGTACCCCATGCCGGGTTCAAAGGATTTTGATAGATCCACTTCCACCGCATCCAAGCTCATCCCCTGACTCTTGTGCACCGTGATGGCCCATGCAAGCCGAAGCGGGTACTGCAAAATTTCCGCTTTTACTTTGCCATCTTCTTCTATTTTCCACGAAGCACGGGGAATAACAATTCTTTTCCCTGATGCTGTTTTAATAATGGGGTCGTCCATTTCATCGCACGACACCACCACACCGAGAGTACCGTTCACATAACCCGCTTCAAAGTTATTCTTTACGCACATCACGCGTGCACCCACTTTCAAACGGAGCGTTTCGGGGGCGAGGCAGGATTTTTTGAGCGTTGCAGCGATCGCTTCTTTGCCACGACTCTCCATCAGGTAGGTCACAATTTCACCCTCGTCAATTCGCCCGAGCTCTGTATCGTTGAGAGTATCCACGTCGGCATTGTGCGTAAAAAGTTTAGTTGAAGTTATAAATTTTGGCGAACGCACTTGATAGCGTGAGCGGAGATGCTCGCGGGCGCCATCAGAAACCTCCCCCGAGCGAATCTCGTTTAAAATAGAAATCGTTACATCATCCTCTTGGCGAAATTGTTCCGACAGATAGCAAATAGTAAAGCCGCCCTCACGCCATGCATCACTCTTGTATATAAAATGTGTTTCAGGCTCACCCATGCGTGACACCGGCGGAAGTTGGAAAAAATCCCCACAGAGTACGACCTGAATCCCCCCAAAAGGTTTCTCGGAGTGCTTCATTGTTTTCAAAACATTGTTCACGAGATCTAGGCGAAAATGGTGGAGCATTGAAACCTCGTCTATGATGAGCACCTTCACTTTTTCAAACCTCTTATAGAGATAGCTTTTTTCAAGCATTGCCTCGAGTTCGTATGGAGTGAGGCTTGCTGCAATGCCAATCCCCGCCCATGAGTGAATAGTCACCCCGCCCATGTGGGTCGCAGCGATGCCAGTGGATGCGGTAATACCCATATCAATCGCATGTTCGCGAAGGTATGCAATATAGCGATTGACGAGATGTGTCTTCCCGCTCCCCGCAGGTCCCGTCACAAAGACATTCCTCCCTGTCTTCAAAATTTCAAATGCTTCATCTTGGGTCATAATAGTAAAAATTATTTTGCATACTCAAACACCTCTGCATCACGAATCAAAATAGTGCGGTCTGTCGTGTACGAAATTCCTTTGTTTGGTTGCGCTTCAAAACCTAAATAGAGACAACGAACTTTTCTGTCTTTAACTTCTTGAATTGCTGGTTGTAAATCGGAATCAGAACTGCCTAAAATAATCTCCTTTGCTTTTTTGTCGCAAGCGATACTTACCATGTCAACGGCAATTTTTACGTCAACCCCTTTTTCTTTAAAAACAAGTACTTTCTTTCCGTTTGTGCCATCTTCCATTTGTCCGCGGACTCTACCGCTCAAGATGACTTCAAAACCTTGACGTTCAAGGTGAGTTTTGAGAAGTCGCTGATCTTGGACAAGTTGCTTTGATTTTTCTTTACTGTCTTCGTGTTCTTTTATGCGCGCAAAATAAAAAACCTTTCGCTCAATAAAATAACCATCCAAAACTTTTTCAAATAATCCACTAAAATTATATTTGTGCCAGGTTGGTTTATCTTTCCCTGCATTATAAAATACGGCTTTCATCTTGCCTTTAAAATTCTCACCGTCTATAAGTAAAATGGTTTCCATTGCTTGTTATTGTAGCAATAAAGACCTAAAAACCCCAGCGGGCCTTTCGGCTGGCTGGGGCGTGTATGTATCTAATATATACTACTGTCGAAGGAATTGCAACACATTGTTGCCTGAGTTATCCACACGCGACATAACAGCGACTTAAAACCTAACACAAAGACGTTCCTCCCCGTCTTCAAAATTTCAAATGCTTCATCTTGGGTCATAATTGGTAGAATATAGGAATTAGAATTTAGAATATGGAATATCGGGTACATTGTATCAACAAATGTTCCAGAAACCTACCGTTTGTATATCCCTGATGGAGGTTTTACTCCTCCAGAATTATTGACAATTTTCTAACTTTTGTTATAATATGAGAGTGTAATTTTGCACGCAAAATGCTATTAGGAGGGGAAATATAAATGAACGAATACCATATTGGACTTCTTACTATTACATTACCTATACTTCTAGTTTTGCTGTTCTTACGCACTAGAAGTGCACTACGTGATAGAAAATGGGCAAGGGAAAATCCAGAGGAAGCGTGGAAATGCTACCAGCGTGGGGGTTTTTAATCCCTCCCACAAATAATCCAAAAAGCTATACAAATTTTGTATAGCTTTTTTCTTATTCCAAATCGAGAAGCTTCGGCATTGAGAGGATTGCGTTTGGGTCTTTTTTCCACGAGTCGGAAACGTCCGCGTAGAGCTCCAGCTCGTTGCCGTCTGGGTCAAGAATGTAAATGCTGTGCGTCACGCCGTGGTCGGTGGTACCGAGAATTTTCACGCCTTCTTTTTTCAAGTGCTTGTACACTTCGCGAAGCTCCGCAGTGCTGTCGCCAACTTTAAAACCAATATGATACAGCCCCGGCTCTACTCTGTGCTTGCGTGGCTCGCCACCAACCTCAATAAGAAGCATCTCGTGGTGTGTGCGCCCAGAAGAAAAAATCGCCATGCCTTCTCGTCGTGCAATCTCGTGGAAGCCGAGAGTATCACGATAAAAATCCGCCATCTTTTTGATGTCGGTCACATACAGCACTATGTGACCCAATTCATGTATTTTCATAATTTTGTGTTTAATTAACAACAATCAAAAAAACTGGGGTAATAAAAGACTTCACTTCAATTGCAGTTGCCGTGTCTCAAAGGGAAGTTGAGTTGGAAGACTATTGCCTGAGATATTTGCTTTCCTATATGCATCATATTCTAACGTATATACATTTTTCCATTTAATAAATGGTACGTCGAACCCGTTCCATGAAGTTGCGGTTTCTGACATAGGAAGTATTGTTGATGAAATAATACGGTTATCATCTAAACTAAAAATGAAAACTGTGTCTATTAAATTCTCAAAACTTACTCCTTCCGTACTAACACCTGCAACAAATTGTTTGTTTGGTGAAAGCACAAATTGTTTGGCGGGGAAAGAAAGTTTATTAAATTGTCGGGAAGCGACATTAAACGAATATAAATCGAAAATTCCAGAATCTGAATCTTTTAAGGTACTACTAAAAAATATTTTTTTAGTATCAGTTGAGCTCGAAATTAAAACAAGGGTACGCATTTTTTCACTTTGCAATTCAGGAAGCGCAGCTTTAATACTTGGAACCAGAATCTCTATTGTTTGTCCACTTATTTTAGTTATCTGGGCATCCCCAGGACGAGAATCGCCAAAATACTCAAGAGCATACTGGGTTGCCATCTGTGAAGGTACTGAAACAGGCGGTATCGACTCAACCTTAGTAAATTTGTTGCTAGAAAATAAAATATTACCAATCATTAGTAAAATTACGAGGAAAACGAAAAAAATGTATTTTCTCATATAACAAAGTATACCACAGAGCAAAAAGCCCACACTAAGTGCGGGCTTTTTGCTGTAGGCTTCTTTGCAGAAGTTAGATTGTAGTCATTAAGGATGAGGTTGTCGTAGCGGTGTTCCCTGCAGCGTCCTTTGATTCCAAAAGGAGCTGATAAGTAGTACTTGCAGTCAAACCAGTGAGGTTAAATGTGTGTGCAAGTGTTGAAGAAGCATTGAATACGAATGCCGTAAGCGGTGTGGTTGTTCCGTAAAACAATTTCCCAGTAGCGAGTTCGTTTGTATTCCACGATACGGTTGCAGTCGTGCTTGCAACCCCCGTCTTTGTAATCAGCGAAATTACTGGAGCGGTCGTATCAGGAGTCGTGGTTGCATGACTACCGTCATTTCTTCCTGGCTTTGCAGACGAGATGGCGAGAGCAACATGCTGGTGTGCTTCTTTGATTGTTTCGGTTGCACTTTTTACGGCAGTTTTAAATGCTCTCTTTGTATCCTTGGCAGTAGTGCTTGTTGCGGTAGCTGGAGTTGTGGTTGCAAAAGAAGTCTCAATTGAAAGTTTTATTGCCTGCACTTTCACCTGTGCCAGAGCAAGCTTGCTTTTCGCTTCAACCAAGTGTGCGCGAGAAGCTGTGGTGTTCACTCCACGTGCTTCATACTTGGTGAGTCTCTCTGCGACACGGTCAGAAAGTCTCTGTACGCGCGCAATAGCCGCTTCGAGGCGAACGACGGTGCGCTTCATTTCCTTTTGAATTCTCTGCTCTTCTTTATTTTCCCTCTTCTCTTTGTGGTCTTCTTCTTTATTTTCTTTTTTCTCACTCTTCTCAGCCATATGAGTAGATTTGCGAGACTCTTGTTCCTTGTCCCTCTCAGACTTATTGTCTGCAAAAACAAACGTTGGAGAAACAATAGATGCCATTAACATTACAATTAAAAATTTTTTCATAGGTAGTATTATATTTAGAGGGGTAGCCCCTTATAAATGAGGACGCTCCGCCTTTTAGAATCTTACATACTACTTAATGACCTCGGTAAGCACTGGATAAATTCTTTCAGCTATTATTTCATAACCAGCGTTGTTAGGATGAATAGTATCAGCCATGTATTCAGGTTTTCCAAAAAGTCCTAGAAGAACGTCCGAGACATATGCCGTATGGTACGTGTCTCGCAGATTTTCAAACTCCGTATCAAAAGGGTCATTAAAAAGCCCGCCCCTCACACCAAGCAGGAGAACAACTGCCCCTCGAGCCTGTATGTTTTCAATGAGGGTTGCGAGATTTTTGTTTGTATTAGCAAGCGGTATTTTTTTCAGATGATCGTTTCCTCCAAGAAGGAGCAGGACTACTTTAGGATTATAATTATCAAGCTCGTTAATACGTGCTAATCCCTGTGCAGTGGTGTCCCCTGCGTGACCGAGGTTTATGATAGGCTGTCCAATCTTCTGCGAAAGCTGCGATACAAAATCATTTCCGCTGGTTGCACCGAGCCCCTCCACGAGGCTGTCTCCAAACGCAATGATGTCCGTTCCCTTTGAAGGGTAGTTGGTGACTGGTGGCGTGCGTGAATAATAAAAAAAACTAAATAAAGAAAGAGTTAATAAAGATACCCCGAGAATTATTTTCCTATATTTCACTTTTTTTATTTTAACTCTTTAACGAATTCCGGTATCGCAAGAAATATCTACCGACGTTACGCTGGTTTGGAGATGCAGAGAAACAGGCGAACAACGTGGAAGCATAGTTCCTGTACCTGCTTCTATTTTATAGAAATCAAAAGGAAGTGACACTTCAAATCTTCCATCGGTTCCTGTTTGTGTGGTTGTAATCAACTTACCACTGACAGCCGAAAATACTTCTATTTTTGTTTGAGATGGTTTGGGGGCACACTTTGGATCTGGTGGCATTCGCTCTACGGGGCATATTGGCGAAAGAGTTACTCGTCCGTTAATAGTGCCTGTACTTACGACGCTCGTTTTTTCATTAGCCTCAACATGGAAAGTGATACGATAATCACTTGGATCGATTTTTTTACTTGCTGGATACGGAGAGACTGAAGAAATTGAAATTAGTCGACCCTTAAACGAAAGTGGTTTATCGATAGATGAAATGATATGAGTTTCATTTTTTGCCAGTTCAGATAAGTTACTCGAGATGGTGATTTCTACTTTAAATTCCCCTGCCCAAATACACTGTACGTCTGCTGGGCAACGACTATCTGAAATAAATTTATTTACGATTATACTGAGGTCGCCCATTTTTCCCTTTTCTCCCACACTAAGTGCCACCTCTCCTGTAACAGGCGGTGGTGGTGGGGACACCTTTGGACACTCTGCAAACTCGCAGTTAGGACCAGTGCGGCCCACAGCGCTTCCATCAGGACAGAGCTGTGCTTCCCTCGTGCAGGCAACGAGAGATACTTCTGTACTTTTTGTATTAAACCAGACAAGAACACCTGCTGCCAAAACCACCAACAATGAGATAAAAATGTATGTTTTTTGCATACTACTAGTATATCAGATTCTCAACTTGAACAGCCGCTCCTGTTCTGTAATAATTAAGATATGTTAGGACTCTCAATAGAGGAGCTCGCAGTTTTTAGAAAACTTTCAACTCCACATAAGATTCAAGATTATCTTGATACGATTCCCGCTAATTTGAGTAAAAAAGGAAGCACGTGTTTCTCTCCGCGTATGGTTTTGCAAAAAGGAAGAGCTCATTGTATTGAGGGTGCCTTCATTGCGGCGGTGGCGCTCTGGCTCCACGGGGAGGAACCACTTCTCCTTGACCTCAAGGCGCTTAACATTGACTACGACCATGTCGTGGCGCTATACAAAAAGAATGGCTACTGGGGGGCGATCAGCAAGACCAACCATCCCGTTCTCCGATTTCGTGACCCGATTTACAAAACTCCACGTGAACTCGCCCTTTCCTATTTTCACGAATACACACTTCTCAAAACTGGACAGAAAACTTTGCGGAGTTACTCGCGACCGTTTTCATTAAAACAGTTTGGTGAGGGTTGGATTACATCAAAAAAACAGCTCTGGGATATTGCGCTCGCACTTGATGAATCTCCACACTTTCCCATCATTCCTAAGGGGAATGAAAAATTCATACGCCCCTTATCTCCCATCGAGCGCAAGGCAGGCAACCTCACCGAATGGGCGCGCACCGACCCCCGCACGTAGTTTCTCCTTCATTCCCATAAGTTTCTAACAAAAATCTGCTATACACGTATAATATACGATAGTTAAGTGAGTGAGAGAAATGCAAACAAGGCGTTTGCATTTCCGAGCGAGCGCAAACTATATTGTACCCAGTTATATAGTATATTATACGTGTATAGTAGATTTTTATTTTTTCGATTTTGAGTTTTGTGGGTTTTAGGCTAGTCTACATTTATGGACAAAAAACTTCTTGCTCTTGCCACGAAAAATGTTGCCGACATCATTAATATCGCTATTGAGCACAAGGCGCCTGAGAAAGCCTTGGTGGTATACGATACACGTTATGGACTTACCGATATTTTAACTGAAGCCTATCGCACGGCACTCCCCCACGCACGGTTTGTGGACTTTGACAAAGTAAGCAAAGAGGAGGTTATTTCGGCGTTCGATGAAATGCGCCAAAGCGACCTTGTGGTACTTATCCAGTCATCCAACTTCCTCTTGGACGCCTTTCGTATTCGCCTTCACCTTTTTAATAAAAAACTAAAAGTCATCGAGCATCTGCACCTGCACCGCAACACCGAGGACGTCTGGGATGTGTATGTAAATGCGCTCGAGTATGATGTAGCATGGTACCGTGGTGTGGGTCCAAAACTCAAAGCGCGGATTGATGAGACACAGGGGCTTCGTATTCAGTCACAAGGAGCCGAGCTCGTTGTGACAGGTGGACTAGAATCAGCAAAGCTTAACATAGGTGACTACACGGGAATGGAAAACATCGGAGGAACCTTTCCTATCGGTGAGGTATTTACCGAAGCCCGCTACTTTTCTAAAATGAACGGGTCTTTTATGTGCTATGCATACGCGGGGGCGGATTTTTCGGTAGACATGCACGAGCCATTTCGTGTGGATGTAAAAGAGGGACTGGTGGTCGGCTTTGCAGACAACGCACCAGAAACATTTGCAAAAATTATCTCCAATATCAAAGAGTATGAGCGACCCATTATTCGCGAAATCGGTTTTGGTATGAACCGCGCCATCACGCGTGAGCGATATGTGCAGGACATCACCGCCTTTGAGCGCATTCTTGGTATGCATTTTTCTCTCGGCGAAAAGCACAGCGTCTTCAAAAAAGAGGGCATCACCGCCCACAAAGCAAAATTTCACGTTGACCTCTTCCCCCTCGTTGACCGCGTTCTCGCCGATGGTAAAGTGCTTTTTGAAAATGGGAAATACTTAGTTTAGATTTTTAATTTGCTCAACAATTTCGGGAAAGCTTTCTTGATTAAAATGTCCCCTGTCTTCAAAAATAATAGCTTTCGCTTTTGGTAAAGCTTTTTGATATTTCTCAAATTCTTTAAAAGATACGACAGGGTCATCTTTACTATGAATAAGGAATATTGAACCCCCCTGTTTTTCAAAAAGTGATAACGAACCAGGAAGAACGAACTCGACTATTTCACGATTGCCGTCAGTATCATAAGGAGCAGAAACTAAAAAAGCTGCCTTAATTTTTTTGGAAATATTCTCTTCTGAGAGATATTTAGCGAGGAAACTACCCCCGAGTGAGTGTCCTATCAAAATAACATCATCTTGCATATATGGAATCATCTTTTCAAACCAAATTTTCCACTCAATATATTTTGCATTTCCCGAGTTTGGCATACGAGGGGAATTAACATCATAATCCTGACCCAATGCATTCTGCAGAGTATTCTTCCAGCCACTTCTTTTGAATCCATCTAGATCAATTTGAAATGCTTTTAGGTCCTCTAGATATTCTTCGTAAGTAGCAAAAGCGTCCCCTCCATGAATTGTGAAAATTTGTTTTTTCATTTTTTATCCATAACTAACTATTAAACTTTTATTTCTTCCCGCGTTTTAGCATCGTAAGCACAAGGCCAATCATTTTGTCTTTGTGAGTAGGGTCACTTTCTGCAACGAGGAGGGTTATGGCAGTGAGGGCAGGTGGTGACATGCGGGTCGTATCAAGGACTTTTGCCTTTGTGAGGAACCACACAAAAGCATAGGCGCCACTACGCTTGTTGCCGTCAAGGAACGGGTGATTTTTGATAACGAAATAGAGAAAATGCGCCGCCTTTTCTTCAACGGTTGGATACATATCTTTGCCACCAAATGCTTGCATCACATTGCCGATGATACCCGCAAGGCTTCCCTTTTCACGTTCGGTGGCAAAAAGATCCGTCGCTTCGTCTTTTTTAATAAGCGACTCTTTCAAAAAAGCGAGGTCTTTTGCAAATGTTTCTGCGGTAATTTTAACAGACTTTTTTGTTGCGCCTTTGGTAGTGAGCTCGTCTTTGTCGTATGCATCAAGCGAAAGCCACGTGTCCGCAAAAAGCGTCACGAGCTCAAGAATGTCTTTTGTGTCGGACATTGTGCTTGCAGGAAGTAGCGCCTTTACATCTGCAACGGCCTGAATAAACACATCGTAGTTTTTTGCAATACGGGTGCGGTTTATGGTGTAGCCATCCACAATATGCGCACGCAGGATTTTGGTAGCCCACTGGCGGAACATTGTCGCTTTTTTGCTATTCACACGATAACCAACAGACAGGATCATATCAAGATTATAGTGTTTCACATCGCGCTCAATTTCCCTTTTCCCTTCATTTTGAACTATCCGGAAATTCCGGATAGTTGAAGATTCTGATAACTCCCCAGTTCTGTATATATTTTTAATGTGTTCATTTATTGTTCTCACATCAACATCAAATGCCCCCGCAATTTGCACCTGCGTCGCCCACACCGTATCCTTGCCAAAATCCCCTCGAAGCTCAATAGCCCCAGACTTTGCCTGATAGATGATTACGTTCTGATTTACTTTCTTTTTTGTTTTCACGATGACCTATTTTACCACATCAAACGCAATCATGATAGAAAAAATCGTTAGAATTACGATTGAAAAAATGAACATACGGCGAGCCCAGAGTTTGTCATTGGTCGTAGAAAAACCTTTTCCTGCAAGTGTAAGCCACACAATGCCAAATAAAGACATTGTAAAGAAATATGCGTTGCCTACATAGCCAAACACGGGAAGCGCAAGTGTGGCGAGAATAAAAAGTGTGATGTAAATCACCATCTGTATTTTCGTTATAAAAATTCCTTTTTTGACGGGGAGCACGGGGATATTTGCCTTTGCATAATCCTCGAGTCGATATATGGCAATGGCGAATGAATGGGGCATCTGCCAAAGCGCTAGAATAAAAAATAAAATCACAACCCCTAGGTCGACACTATTTGAAACTGCAAGATACCCCACAACCGGTGGCACTGCTCCAGAAATACTTCCTACGATAGTGCCGTGCGTGGACGTGCGCTTGAAGCGCAAACTGTATAAACCAACATACGCAACGAGTCCGCCAAGCGCAACAAGCACGATCAATGTGTTTGTATACAAAAATAAAAGGACAGTACCGAGAGATCCTAAAAAAACGCCGTAAAAAAGTGCGCCTCTCAAGGACACCGCACCCTTCACCAACGCACGATTTTTCGTCCGCTCCATCAAAGCATCAATGTCACGGTCAATGTAATTATTAAAGACACAGCCCGACGCCATAATGAGCGAAATCCCAAGCAGAGTCACGAGCAAGAGCCACCAATCAACACTCCCCCTCGACGCAATCAAAAAACCCGCAACAACCGTAATCGCATTGCCATAAATAATCCCCGGCTTGGTGAGTTGGTAATAGTTTTTAAGCAAGTTAGTTTATTAGACTAGAGACAGATTGAATAAAGACTGAATCTTCCGGAAATTTATCATTTGGTTTCCCAACGACTACGTAATTCATGTTGGCCGCTTTTGCGGCAAAGACCCCAGCAACACCATCTTCTACAACAAGACAATTTTCCCCTGGAACCCCACACTGTAATCTTTGCCATGTTTCTGGATGAGGCTTCCCTTGTTCAACCATCTCACCAGTAATGATAGATTTTTCTGAAAAGTAGGGTGTGAGATTATTTATTGCCAATATTTCCTCAACCCATGACAAGGGAGATGCTGTGCCAATGCCAAAAAGTAGACCCTTAGCTTTAAGTGAGGAAAAAAGGGTATGTAGATCACCCAGAGGTTCAGCTGTTCGCGCAAGGGGAATTAATTTCTCCCATTTTTTTGCGATCAATGTCTTTGCAAGTTTCTCGTCTCCCAAAAGTTCAGCAAAAAATGCTTCTGTTTTAATACCAGCATATTTTTCAGTTATCTCCTCTGGTGGCATTGCGATTCCGTTTTCAGCAAACAACTCAGATTCTACTGCAGCATGTAGCTTCTGCGTGTCAAAAAGCGTCCCATCAAAGTCAAATAAGTAATTCTTAATATTCATATTTAAGTATTTATAGCATTAACTCGTCTCAAACTTAACCCAGCAATTAAAGCACACGCAAGTACTATGTATATAGGATAAAGTGCGTTACTAATATCAAAAGAAGCAACAGCAAACACATTAAGCAAGGCTACGAGGAATCCAACAACCCATGCCGTTGTATCTTCAGTTCCTGGATGCAAATACAACTTTCGTGATATCGCAAATGTTCCAAGCCCATCAACAATGACATTTAATACCAGTGCATATAGCGGATTATTTGTATAAATCCAGAGTATCAGGCTTAAAAAAGAAATGGATAAGCACCAATAATCAAAACGAGAAAAGGAAAAATAACCAGTCTTGAAGGAGACAGCGATTACTAAAGATTGTCCGACAACATAGGCCATGGCAAGCCACACAGCTTGCCATGCATTAAGTGCGATACTACTAGCCACAATCATCACCATCGCAACAGTGTACAAAACCCATCCAGCTAGATTTGGTTTTGTTATACCCTTTCTCATTGAGATGATCAGCAAAATAAATGGGATGAACCCGAGTATTCCCGCCGCATATCCGATATATACTTGTATATTTTCCATAACGATTAGACAGATCTAATTATCTTTTTCGTGACCGAATCAACAAATAAACGAAACGCTGGTCGTTTTTCTTTATCATAAATAATTCCTACACCTAGAAGATGACCTCTCGAGCAAGTGAGGTTCTTTCCTGAAACAGAGATCTTCGGATTGCTGATGCGATCACGATATAGTCGACGTAAATTACCTGGCCCGTCTTTTTGATAATTGCAAATATGTTCCCTGCATTTTTCACAAGAGATATTCAAAAGTCGCGAGTATCCACCACGCGTTTTTTTATATTTATCGTTTTTAAAAAGAGTTTTTTTCATTCTATATTCAATATTCTAAATTCTACATTCTACCCCCTCTACTGTGGAATATATCCTTCATTTAACGTCGCGGGGGTTCTATGCATAGTGTTGTAGTTGAGGTTGGACATAATCCAAAGTGTACCTACGACCAATATAGAAACAATGAGTACTGTGAACGTAAAAATAACCATGTTCCATTTAGGTTTGAATTTTTTATGAAGGTGGAGGAAAAAGACAACCTGAACAAAAAGCTGGGTCACGCCAAAGAGGACAATGGCCACAACCATACTTTGTACTCCGAACATTTTATTTACCACTATGAAATACGGAATGAGTGTGAGTATGATGGACAGCACAAAACCTGTCACGTACGATCGCAAAGCAAGGCGCCCTGCTTCGTATTCCTCATCAATTATTTTAAAATCGTTAGTATCCATAATATTTTTGATATGAGTTCGTTATATTGCGCCCATTAAATACACAAACGTGAAAATGAATATCCATACGATATCAAGGAAATGCCAGAACAAACCGAGTGTGGATATTTTGTTTATCGTCCTCTCGGTAATGCCGTGACGCACGACCTGCGCGGTCACACTCCCCATCCAAATGAGCCCCGCCGTCACGTGAAGACCGTGGGTGCCCACAAGTGTAAAGAACGCCGACAAAAAACCACTTCTCTGCCATCCGTTCCCCTCTTCAAGGAGTTTTGCAAATTCAAACAACTCCATTCCTAAAAAGACTGCTCCAAGAAGGAATGTTATGCCAAGCCACTTCACCACTTTCGGTATACAATTCCTGCCCTCCGCATGGTGATGCGCATGTAGCGATGCGAGCCCAAAAGTGAAACTGCTTGCGAGAAGCACGAGTGTCTCTACTAAAACAAACGGCATACTAAAGAGCTCTTTTGCTGAAGGCCCACCAAAGATGTTGTCATGGAGCACTGCGTATGATGCAAAAATTGCGCCAAACAGAAGTACGTCGCTCATAATGTACGTCCAGAAGCCAAACAGGGCTTTTGCACCACGCGTCTGGTGTGCCTCATGCGTGGCGGTGAGATTTTGATTTAGTGTTTCTGTATTCATATTACTTTTGCTTACGCGCATTTTCAATACGCGCTATCTCCTCCGCCGTTACCACATACTCCGTATCATAATCAAAAGAACGAATAATGACGAGCGCGATGACCGCCACAAAACCAAGCCCCGCAAGCCACCATATGTGCCACACTAAACCAAACCCAACGAAGAAACTCGCGATTGCAATATACAAACCCATCCCGGTATTTTTTGGCATGTGAATATCCTGGTACTGTGGGTTTAGCTCTCGTTCTGTCGGGTTGTTCTTCATCCCCCAAAACGGACTTCGTCCCCACACCACAGGAATCACCGCAAAATTATAAAATGGCGGAGGGGATGATGTGGACCACTCTAGGGTGCGCGCATCCCACGGGTCGCCGGTCGTGTCTCTGTTTTTTTCACGGTCACGGATACTTACGATGAGCTGTAAAATTTGCAGAACAATTCCGATACCAATAATCAGTGCGCCAATGCCGGCTACATATAGAAGTGTTTCCCAGCCAGTGCCTGCAGGAATATTGTTGAGCCTTCTCGTCATTCCCATAAGCCCCAGAATATAAAGTGGTGTAAACGTAACAAAAAAGCCGATGATCCAGTGCCAAAATGCAGCTTTGCCAAGGCGCTCATTTAGCGTGAATCCAAAAATCTTTGACCACCAATACGTGAGCCCTGCAAAATATCCAAACACCACTCCGCCAATAATAGTATTGTGAAAATGCGCAATAAGAAACAAACTATTGTGAAGCTGGAAATCCGCCCCCGGCACCGCGAGGAGTACTCCCGTCATGCCCCCAATGGTGAAAGTCACCACGAAACCAATCATCCAGAGCATCGGTGAAGCAAAAATGATGCGCCCGCGAAACATAGTGAAGAGCCAGTTGAAAATTTTCACGCCGGTAGGAATGGCGATAATCATCGTCATGATGCCAAAAAACGCATTTACATTTGCACCTGCGCCCATTGTGAAAAAGTGATGCACCCACACCACGAATGAGAGAAAGGTAATAGCGATAGTAGCCCATATCATCGTGGTGTATCCAAAAAGTTTCTTACGTGAAAAAGTGGCGACAACTTCTGAAAAAATTCCAAACGCAGGCAAAACGAGAATGTACACCTCAGGATGCCCCCACGCCCAAATGAGATTTACATACATCATGGCATTTCCCCCAAAATCCGATGTGAAAAAGTGCATCCCGAGCAATCGGTCAAGGGAGAGCATGCCGAGTGTCGCCGTGAGAATAGGGAAAGAAATTATCACCAAAATCATACTGCAAAAAACTGTCCACGTGAAAACCGGCATACGCATCATATTCATTCCTTGCGCGCGCATCATAAGAATAGTCACAAAAAAGTTGATTCCCGAAAGCAAGCTTCCCACCCCCGCTATTTGGAGCGCCCAAATATAGTAGTCCACACCCACGCCGGGGCTGTAGACAATCCCCGAAAGAGGTGGGTACGCGAGCCATCCTGTCGCTGCAAACTCCCCCACCACGAGCGAAAGGTTCACGAGCATCGCACCAGTAATCGTGAGCCACAAACTCATGGAGTTTAAAAAAGGAAACGCAACGTCACGCGCACCTATCTGGAGTGGCACTGCCCAGTTGATGAGCCCAAACATTAACGGCATCGCCACAAAGAAAATCATAATCACGCCGTGCGCAGTAAATATTTGGTCGTAGTGTTCTGGTGGTAAATACCCTACTGCATCCCCCACCGAGAGAGCCTGCTGGAGGCGCATCATAATCGCATCAGAAAAACCACGGAGCATCATCACAAATGCGAGAATGATATACATCACACCGATTTTTTTGTGATCAACTGACGTGAGCCACTCCGTCCACAGCCACTTCCACTTTTTAAAATAGGTCAACAGTCCGATAATCGTCGATATTGAAAGAACCATTACAAAACCACCACCAATCGTAATCGGGTCCGTAGGAATCGCAGAGAGTGTTAAATTTCCAAACATATTTACTTAATGTTATCACGGCAGTAAAAATTCAAGAAATTTTTATAAATCAATATTCTGCCAGTGTAACAGAAACATCTTTTTCTATACTATGTGAAAGTACGTGAAGTATAATTATGTCACTCGGACAATATTGAGACAATAGTTTTGTTAATTGGTTAGTTTGATTTATGGGCTGATTATTCACCGCAAGGATAACATCTCCATCTTTAATACCCGCCTTTGAAGCTGGTGAATCAGTCATCACTGCCGACTCAAAAGAACTGTCGGTAATAACCAAAGCGCCATAATCAACAGAAAGATTTTTTTCCCTTTGAATTTCGTGATTGACCGCCGTATGCAGTACGCCAAGATAAGGAGCAGGGGCATAATTCGGTAAAACTTCTGACAAAGACACAGGGTCTGATAAAAAAATTGTATAGGTGGTTGCGATTAATTCAGCATCATCGGGAAATGTTCCTTTATAACTGCCGCTTCTATCAATAACAACGGCGCGTAGTTTCCCGTTCTCAATTTTAACAAGCCCATAAACGCCTGAGGTGGGGCCATCTGCGGCGCCCCCCATTATCTCATAACCATGCACGTTTGTTTTCCAAACCCAATCTTCTTTTGGAAACTTTTCAGCAAAAGAACTATCAAATTTTTCATTAATGCTATAATCAGGGGGACTTCCATATTCATAAATTATAGACCATGCTTCGCCTTTTAAGCTATCAATTTTTGTATAATCTTGATCTGAGAATTTGCGAAAACTTATGTATCCACTGCTGAACTCTTTTTCTTCCATCACGGTTTTACTTACTTTTGTCCATTTAAAATCAGGGAATAATTTAGGTACATCTAGAGAATCAGTAACGTTATTACTTTTGGTGGATATACAAGTTGGTGTTTTTTGGGCAACCTGAGAGGTTGTATCAATCATCTGAGTAGAAGTAGGCATCTTTGATAAAGATGTTCCCTCAACTAAGGATGGGTCCTGTGGTAACCATTTTGATATGAAATAATTTCTACTAATAATTACAAACGAAACTACTATAACGATACTCAAGAGCAGGAAAATATATTTTTTATAAAATTGTGTTGGCATAATTTCTAATTATATTATATATTAATTTTATATATCTTTCTCTCCCCGTTAGGCAGTTCATATTGGAGTTCGGTATCAGAGAGCCATTTTGGTTTAAAGTAATAAAGTGGCTCATCAGTTTTAGCAACAAACTCGCGCTTTTTGGTGAAAAGATTTTCAATATAGAGTTCGGTGCCAGCACCTTGCTTACGACGTTCAGCTTTTTCTTGTTCTGTCACATCAGCGATCCCATACCACACATTTCCAGGATGAACGGTGATGAGTCCTTTTTCAATATTCAAAGCGTCACCACCAAGGACATCTTTGGGTGCAGCAAACACGGCGAAGCTCATAGTTTTTATATCAATACGAATAAAACTGAGTGTGTTTGCACCATAAGCCATTCCAGCCCAAAAATATCTACCATCGCGAGACCAACCCTTGAGTCCAACATCACCGATGATATCAGGATTTTCCCTTTCAATATCTGCTATTGGGAGCACAAAAACATCTTTAAGAGTTTCTAAATCCTTAACGATAAGCGCATAGTCAGAAGATTCGAGGTATCCTCGAAGTAGAATTACATGGGTTTCTTGTGGTGAGACACGGAAGTCGTATGAATAGTTAAATGAATAAAGTCTTCCTGGAATTCCCCCCGCATCTGGAACTCCAGATGCGCTTTCGCCAGAAAAAACAACCAGTAATTTTCCGTTACCACTATAATCGTAGAACCAAAGTTCTCTACTAAACCCTGAGAGTGTTTTTGAGGACTTATAATCATAATTAAAACTCTTCAGAGCGTAAACCCCACATTCGTGTATTTCTACAGGATGATAATTTCTTTTAGCAACATCATCAATATCAAAACTTGAAATAATCTTGTTGTATTGTTTATCTCTTATAATTACCTTGACTTTACCAACATAATCAGATTTATCATTTTCAAAGACGGCAATTAAATTTTCATGAAGGCAATCTTCTTTTGTCAGATTGTCTTTTACAAATTTCTGTTCACGATTTATTCCAGTTTCAGGATAGAAAAAATAGTATACTATTATACTCACAACAAGCACCACAAGTGATCCTGCAACAAAAACTATTTTATTAAATTTCATATTAGTAGTCTATCGTTTGCGAGTTACTTCCCGCGGTCTTTTTGACCAAAATACCGTTGTTTGTATTTCTGACAGTAAGCGTAATCATACTTACCTCTTTTGAAGCAATGCCGTTAACAAAATCTCGCGGGGAAACTGATTCTGCGATACAAACTCTTTTTGATTGCCCCGCGACAGTTTCCCTAACGCTTTCTATCAGCGTAGGGGAAACTGTTGTAGATGAAACACCAAAAGAGAATTTGCCGTCTTTATCTGTTGTTTTAGTTAGGTGATTGAGTAACGCACTATCTTTTGAGGTGTCGTCAAAAATTGCGCAAAGCTGGTCAGATGACACTGAACGCGTATTCAAAAGAGCAAGAAGTTTGCCCTCATCATAAAGCTTTGCTTTGACCTCGGTCGTGCCCCGTTCCCCTGAAACCACTGGGGCGGTATAACGAGTTTCTCCGAGAGGACTGATTAGCTCTGGCGCTCCTGCAGAATTACTAATCTTTTCCATACTCAAAAAATCAATCTTTGCAGGACAGCCGAGGCTGGTACCACTCAAAGTGGGGCATTCATCAATCCCTTGTGAGGTGAGCGCGAGGTCAAGGTTTATCGGTTGACCTACTGTTGACACACTGAGATGATATTCATCAACAAAAGCAGGTTGCGTTGTTGCGGTCAATGTTTGAGAATGAGAATCTCCGTTATAGTCATAGGCTAAGGAATTAAGGGTGTATGACCCTGTATCCGTACCGATAACTTTCGTTATGTATTGCCCTACTTCTGGATTGGGGATCCAAATATTCTTATTTTCGTGTGCTTGCGGGGGGTTTTCTAGCTCGGCGTTGCTTATCCCCTCTTGATAATACGAACCTTCTGGAATCTCCTCGTAGAGAATCCCTGTTGTGGGGTCTTTCCCTAATCTGCGGCCAAGTGGGTCTATAATTAAAAGTTCTGCGGGAGAACCCAGGCTGAACGACATTCCCTTCATAGCAGTAAGAACAGGGGAATACAATCGAAGGCCGTCAAAATTATTGTTATAATTTTTAATAAAAGAACCGATCCTTGTGTCGTTAAGGTTCTTTGTATTATATCGAGCTGGGTCTTTGATAGTATAGGTGTTGGCAAGCTTGCCATCAGCCACTAAAAAATGGGAACCGAAGGTTTTGCTATAAAGAATAGCAGGTCGACCAGTCTCAAGATATTGATCAAGAGTAACCGTATCTCTAAAACGAATTATTTTGTCAAATTGTAATCGTGCAAGACCATTTAGATTTTTAGAATATTCAGAGACCTTTTTCCAATTAACATTTCCGTTGTCGTATCCATTATGTGTATTGAGCCAATTATTTATATTTTTAGGTTCTACTTCAAGACCATCAACAGCCACCGTAATATCATGAAAGCGCATAATCATTACAGATGAAGAGATGGCGCAACCACATCCAGCAATAGTGGAACCACAGCTATAATTACCGGCGGACCCAGCTGCATAATCTAATCCTGCCCAACCTTCAGTCGCTGTCCTTGAAGGAAACTCTGATAGTCTCTGCGTATACAGCGGGACGGTCTTCACCTTAAAATCCATATTCCCAAAAGCACCAAACTCCTGCCAATCGCTCATATTTCCATTGTCGTCTACCGCGCGTGCGCGCCAGTGATACTGTCCGTCGGCAATTATTTCTTTTGATGTTGTTGCAGTGCTCCCTGATGCTACAAAACCACTTTCCAAAAGATTTGTTCCATCAAACTGTTGGCTTAATTCTTTTAATTCTACTTGAAGTTTAGCTACATCATTATCTACGTCTGAAAGAGTTGCCTTAAAAACCGCGGTTGATTCAGTCGTAACGCTACCTTCTGCAATTGACATTACTCCATCTGACTTAAGTTGTACGAGGGTAGAAAGAGTGGGCAAATGTTGAGGAGGTGCTCCAATTGCTATTTTACTAATAGTGCTGGAGGCAACATTTGTTACCCATACAGAATCTGTCACACTATCAAAAACGATATCGTAGGGCTCTCCGCCTACTGGATAATCAACTCTTGTACCAGTTAGAACATCTATTTTACTAACAGTATTAAATGAATAACTTGTTACCCATATTGAATTAGTGGTGTTGTCAAAAATGGCGCCATATGGAGCTGCTTTAACAACATACTCAGTCATTTCTCCGGTAAAAACATTTACTTTGGTAATTACGCTTGCAGAAGATATCCCTGCCCAGATGGAATTATTAAAGTTATCAAAAGCAATTCCATACATCTGTTCCTTGCCTAATCCTGTTGGATAATCTATTCTTGTTCCATTAAATATATTTATCTTACTAATAGCTGCATAATAATTTCCTGTCCATATAGAATTTGTAACACTATCAAAGACAACACCTCGCGGATAATACCAATTATAAAAATCAACCCTTGCGCCAGTAAAAATGTCTACTTTACTAATTATCCCTGTGGTACCACCAGTTGTAACCCAAACCGAGTTTGTAACATTATCGAAAGCAATATCAAATGGCTCTATTGCGACCGGATAATCAGTTTTTATGCCTGTGTAAATGTTTACCTTGCTAACAGTATTAGAGCCAGAATTTGCCACCCATACAGAATTTGTAACACCGTCAAAAGCGATACCACGCGGATTTATTCCAGCAACATAGTCAATTCTGGTACCATCAAAAATATTCACCTTACTAAGGGTGCTAGTGTAGGCATTTGTTACCCATACCGAGTTTGTTATGTTATCAAATGCAATACCAATAGGCCCGTCCCCCACCGGATAATCTACCCTTGTCCCAGATGGAAGACTTGCCACTTGCGCAGAAGCAACATTCGTCAATGAAAAAGGCAAGAGAAAAACAAGCAGTGTCAGGGCAAAATTACGTAAAGAAATCATATACTCATGAATTATATATCAAAACACTAAATACCGTAAGCAAAAAATTATCTTGTCATTTCGTGCATAGCTGGTGGTAAAATTCCTCTTGGTTCCATGTATTTCATTATTATTTTACCATACAAATTTTCTTCGGCAGATGAATAATACGTTACTGGATTATTTCGGCTTTTTTGTGCAAGCTCATCGTATTCACTGAGACTTAGAGTAATTGGCGATTGACGCACTGTCTCTACCCACGCGTCAAACTCTTCCTGCGTGCTCGCCTTTGCCGTAAACTTCATTCCAGAAAATCCCGCACCACTGTAGTTGGCCGAGAGCCCGGCGTACTCCCCCGCTTCACTAGCCATTAAGTGAAGCTTTGTGTTCATTCCAGCCATCGCATATATTTGTCCTCCAAGCTGGGGAATCCAAAATGAATTCATGGGCGCATCACCCGTAATTTTAAAATTGACCGGTGTCCCCACGGGAAACTGCACAAAATTTACCGTAGCAATATTTTGCTCTGGGTAAATAAAAAGCCACTTCCAGTCTAGCGCTACGACCTCAATGGTAATCGGCGGAACATTTGAAACAAGGGGCGTGTACGGGTTAAGCGCATGCGTGCTTTTCCATGTAATGATTCCGAGTGCAATAATAATTGCCGTGGGAATAGCCCACCAGATTGTTTCCAAAATCTTACTCCCGCTCCAGTCGGGAGTGTATGTTGCTTTTGTGTTCGTTGCCCTGTATCTCCAAATGAACGCTGCAAGTAGCACGAACACTGGAATGACCACAATGAGCATGAGGAGTGTCGTGGTAACAATCAAATCTTTTTCCGCAAGCGCAATAACCCCCTTAGGATTAAAGACGCCCATATTGTGCGTACTCATATAGACCCATAAAAATGTTGCCAGTCCCAAAATAGCAATTACCAATATCCCCCGCATAACGTTCCGAATCATTATGGTTATTTTAGCACACTGTGAGCTTTTGACACACCGAAACAGGAGCTAATAGTTACACTTTGACAGCTCGATTGCTTTTAATTAAGAAATAATAACCTGCTAAGCAAACTACCACCAAAAAGAGCATTGATCCCCTGTATTGGATATTTTCGCCAAAGTCTTTTAGTAAATAGAAGGTGAGGAGCCAGACTAACGGTCCGACAATAGATGCGGCTCGTTCAAACACCGTATACAAACTAAAAAATTCGCCCTGTTTGTTTTGTGGAGAGATTTCAGAATAAACGCATCTTGCCAACGAAAACAGTAGACCGAAAGCGATGCCACCCAACGCTAGAGCAAAAAATACTAAAATGGGGGTATTTGGGACGAGTGCAAGAATTAAAAAAGCGACGGCGTAGAAAAGACTTGATGCTCTTAATGCCTTTTCTTTATCCCTTAACTTATATGCAAACTTGCTTGCCGTAAATCCACCCATGACCGCGAAAAGTAGGGCAACTATTCCCGCGTACGTTGTTAATGTGTCAGAAAAATCAAACACTTTTGTTACATAAAGGGTTAAATATAATTGAAAAGTAAGAATTGCATCTGCAAGTAGCGAATATCCTATCAAAAAATAGAATATTCTTTTTTCTAAAAATACTTCTTTAAGAAAGGCCTTGTAAGAAAAGCCTACTTTTTCTATATCATTTTTCAAGTCTTTCTGTTTCAAAAACGGAATTGAAATTATTGCAAACATCACCCCACCAAGAAATAGGGCAATGGGTTTTCCGCTTAGTCCGATGATTACAAGTGAAGACCCAATGATGGGTCCGATTATTCCCAAAGCAACAGCGTTTCCTAATTGTCCGAGACCGAGACCTACCCCTGACACTTTTGCGTTATTTTCAGTTGTTGTTATACCCCGCAACATTGCCGAGTAGAATACAAATGAACCCTGAAAGCTAACCTGAAATAACACGTAAAAAAACGAGACTATTATTAATACTGGCACACTAAAAACATCTATATTTTGCATTAGAAATGCAAGCACAAATAACGATACAACCATTAAAATAGCTGCAATTTTTATAAAAATAAATCTCCTTCCTGTTCTGTCTGAGTACGCGCCGAGATACGGTAACACTATGAGAAGTATCCCCGTGGAAATTGATGCCGAAACACCAATCCAAATATTGCTCGCACCTCTTTCTGCAAGCATAAGAGGGTAGTAAAAAATCAAAACTATCGAAGCAAATGAGTTTGCAAAGTCATAGAGATACCAAAGTCTTATAGTTTTTGTCATGATGTTCTTGCAATTCTAGCATATTAGTCCTTGTGTGGGCTACTCAATTACGAGAAATGGCTGGTATGAGGGTGTAAATTTAATTATGTGCTTCCTAATTTCAACAATTTTTTTATCCCTTAGAGCAACCGTCAATACCAGACCGGACTTGGTGTCCTCTGAAAAATTCTGATCGAAGACAAAATTTCCTAAACTATAGGCGATATATCCTCCATTATATTTTTCTATCTCTTGTATGACATGAGGGTGATGACCCACTACTAAGTGTGCGCCCGCATCAATAGTAGCGTGCGCTAATTCTTCTTGAAAAGAGTTGTGCTGTGTTTCATATTCGTCGCCCCAGTGAAAAGAAACTATTACAATATCAGCGTGCATTTTTGCCTTTTGCACATCAAGAATTATTTGATCTTTGTCCGGAAAAGCAATTGCCGGTTTTGAGTTCTTGTTTCCAAGAGAGAGCGAAAGTAAGTTTGTATAACCTAGATATGCGATTTTCGCTCCTCTAATCTCCCTGATAACAGGCATATGGGCCTCTTCATAGGATAGCCCTCCTCCTATATAACTTATGCCGTTATCTTTAAGGATTTTGAGAGTATCTCCAAACGCTTCAGCGCCATAATCCCAAATATGATTGTTGGCTACCGACAAGACATCGAAACCAGAGTACAAAAGCCCCTCGACTGATCGAGGGTCTGCCTTAAAAGAATATATACTTCCTACTTTAACTCCATTTCTTGAAATGGGTCCCTCTAGGTTTCCAAAGGTGAGGTCAGCATTTTTCAAAAAATCGGCTGTCTTTAGAAATGGGTAACGCCAATCACTATTCTTATTCATTATATTATTGATCTCACGCGAGAGCATGATGTCACCAACAAAAATAAGCGTTGAGGTTTCGTTACTATTATTTTGTGCTAGAACTTTATTCTTAATGCCCCAAAAACCAAACACATACCCCGTTGTATAGTCCGAGTTCTGCATAAGATCGTTTGTATTTAAAATTACTAGATCATCTGTATCAATGGCTTTCTTCCCATTCATCGCTTCCATAAAAACTGCCGTAGATTTCCCAGAGTCTGCGGTGACTAGAGAAAGAGCTCCGAGATCAAGATTGCGTACTACTTCTCCAGAAATCTGGTCGAGAGGCATTGCTTGATCAGTTGGAAGATAGTGCGAAAAATCCACACTTGCAATAAGTACGGTCTCATCATCCATGAGTGTTGAGAGCATTTTCCCCAATGCCTCTGCATGATCTTTGGTGGTATCTGATCGAAGAATAATCGGCGTTACTTTGGCTCCAGGGAAAATCTTACTAATAACTAATATCTGGGAACCAACAGAATGTTCTGGGTCAAATGGAGATTCGTCGATATTGGCTAATTTTGCATCCTGTAATTTTGAAGCTAAACCATCTATTGGCCTAACCTCACCGTAGGCAGTGAAAAAACTAGCATTCGATACTGTTATAGGTGCCTTGCCTGCGTCAATATGATCGGGTCCAATGACGATGAGGTTCTTAACAGGTTGGGTACGCTTTAGACGACTATAGAACTTAACTAATTGGGGTATGGTCGTTGGGATGTGATGAGAAACAACACCACCATAGATATGCTCTAGGTTAAGTGGCTCTATTAATTGTTCTGTCTTAACCGCCCTTTCTATCTCGGGGGCATATTCATTCCACTGAGACTGGTGGTATATAATTTCAGTCCTGTTATTTTTTATCGATGTCAAACCAAAAACTACTCCAAATATTATGAAGACAAATAGGAACAATAGTGCCGTCTTTGTTTTTGCATTATTTAACGGTAATTGTATCTTCATTTGATATCGTTACACTCTCGAAACTTCGGAGTGACTGTAAGATGGCTGGCTCAGCTTTATAAGTACCTTTTGAGACTACCCGAGCGTAATAGTAGACAGGCAGATTTACATTTTTATCTATTACGAATGTTATCTTTTGATCATTAATTTCTGTTGGATCAACTCGTAAATCATAGTTGCTATGGTATCTGCCCAATTCTTGATCTATTGGACGCAGTCCGCTTGGTAGGTAATCAACAATTTGATAGGAACCATTGAGTGCGTTTCCACTAAATCGAGGATTTAACCGTACCAATACAGAATCTCCTTCATTGAATTCTTTTGTGGCACCGCCATTTACTTCGTAAGAACGACTTAGTGACAAATTTTTATCTTTAGAAATTGATTCGGGTACAGACACTAGTTCGTAAGAAGCAACCATACCTAGTTTGCCTTTGACATCAGAGAGCTCCAAAGATGTCAGCTCCTGCGGTGAAAGTGTGAGTGTGAATGACTCACCATTTTTCAGTGTTTTATTTTCATTCTTTGATCCAACCTTATAAGCAAACCTGACTTCTTCGGGACTAAGCTTGGGTAGTGCAGATTTTATGTAGAGAAGTTGCTGGAAATTATTCAGAGTTTCCTTGGGGAAATCTTGATTTATATATAACGCAAGCTGAGCAGATTCTGGTTCTTCAAGACTGGCAGTAAGAGCAGAGACTAAGGCTGTTGTGGTAATAGTGTCATCACCCTTAAGTCCACCAACGTAAGCATAGGACGATTTGACTTGAACTGAGGGCTTTATGGTTTGCCTGTAATAAGCACGCGCTTCTTCTTTTGCTCCGATTGAATCAAGAGCAAGAGCAACAAACACTTTATCCTTAAGCGTCAGCGATCGGTCACTTTTAATTTTTTGAATTTTAGTAAGTACTGGTTCTTTGAATGCAGTTAGTCCATACAAAGCACGAGTTATTCTTGATGTATCCGACTTGGCATCACTTAATGATTGGGATAAATAATTCTTGAGCGAGGATCGATCAAAGACAGAGTCCTCAAAGAGGTGAGCAGAAATTGCCGACAATTCGAGATCATCACTGCTGTAAGGCAGTAACTGTAAGCCTCCTGAGTAAGCTTGATATTTAACGGCCTGAAATTCTGGTTTTTCATTCTTCTCTCCAAAATAGTTGTTGAGAAGATTTGTTGCAATCAGCTGTGTGCCTTTTTGATCAAGTCTAACCCCCCACTGATAACTCAAAGATTTAAGCTCTTTATATAACTGCCCTCTACCGTGCGAGATGAAAGTAAGCGTAGTGTGACCTAGAGCATTATTTTTAATTTTCAGTCCACCAATGCCCTCATAAAAGTTCGAAGTATTTTTTGTAAAATAACTATCGAGAACGTTCAGTGGTCGTGTTAGTGCATCTGAAAATCCGCCACTACTTGCTCTCACGGTAAGTTGGTGACTTCCAAGGGGCAGTACTCCAAGCGGTATATCAATGTTGTTTCCACCGGCTTTATCAATCTTTTTGAACGGCAGAGTAGGGCTTTCTACTGTATAGCTTGCAGTTCCTTGGGTGGTCGCTGTTCCGAATGTTCTTAACCGAAGGGTGAGCTGGTCAGCTGCAAGATACGTATTATTCAATGTCACATCTACAAAGAATGGTAGGGTGACCGGTATGAAGGACACGTCTTTGCCAGCAAACAAATCCTTGGTAACAGCCTGACTTGTTAAGCGCCACGAGGTTATATTGTCAGGAAGTTTAAATTCAGTATGCGCGAATCCTCCAGCGTCTGTCGTGACAGATTTAAATATTGCCATTTCTTGAATATTTGAGCGAGGTGCATCATCTCCACCCCCACCTTTTTCAGCACCACCGCCACCATAAGGAGGCATGTTTGATGTGCGAATTACAACCTGCGAGTAGATATCTTTATAGAGATCGTTAATAATATCTTTTTCATCTGGTCTAATTGAGAATACAGCTTCGTCCAGGGCAGAAAGATTTACCTCTGCTTTAACTGGATTATTATTTTTATCCGTTACTCTGATATCAAGGCTAACATTATCCCCTGGCTTATATGTCTGCTTATCTTTAGTAATTGCTATATTCAATCTTCGCTCATTGGCGTCAAAAGAAATATTTTGAAGATACGAGTTGTGGAAACGGCCACCAGCAAACCATCCCGGCCAAATACCTATATTCGGAATGTCCTTATTCTGGAATGTTGCATTATATTTGGGAGCATCCTGAATCCGATACTCAATAGCTCCGTTATTTACAGTCATAAATATATAGTTCCCCGTTCCTTCAGGTGGCATGATTCCCTGATAAGTCTGTAGCTGGATATTTATTGAATCACCAACTTTGTAGTTCTTGTTATTGTCTGGATTAAAGAGGTAGTAGGAGGAGTCTTCTGAACCATAGTCAACATCCCCCAAGCCACCATAAACATACCGAGTGTCTTTGACTGCCCGCCCTACATTATCGTATGTCGTAAAAATAAATTTATACGTTTTTTTGTTTTCAGGCGTAAAGAGAAATTCCGCAGAACCGTTTTGATCGGCGGTTATTGCTTGAGATGAAATGAAGCGATATTCTGTTCGATAATTATAAATTGGGTAGGTCAATTTATTTATCGGATCATAACCAGTCCCTGTTTGGTTTTTGAGATACACAACTTCTGATGTATCAACGTTTGTTGTTGCACCAACCACGGGGCCACCCAAGTAATTCTCGGTATTCCAATAAGGTTCCCCTCGAGAATTATTATTGGGAACAACTGCGCGTGTTTTTACCGCAAAGGTTACGTTTGAGGCTGATTGTTTTTGGCTAATTGAATTATTTATATGCGGTCCAAATACAAATACTGAAGAATTTGTTTCTATTTGCCCCTCCTCGGCTTTCGTTGGTTTCACATTAACACTTAAGTAAGATGGCCAGTATGTTTGATCGTTTGTATATTCAGGGGTGACAGTAAATGATCCTTCTCCTTGAGAACTAAGGTTTATACTGCCTTGGGAATTTTTGCCTAAAGCTCCATAAGCAGAATAAGAAAGCGAAGTGTTCGTAACGGGTGTTCCATCAAAAAATTCTGCTTTGACTTTGAATGTCACAGTATCGCCCGCGAAGAGCGTATTCTTATCAGGGGTAGCAGTAATTTTATAAGCTGGTTTTATATATGCACTTACGGTAACTGTCTGTTTTGCAACAGCCTCACTTCCTTTTAGGAAAGTTAGGTCGTATGTGCCCGGTTTTAGATTGGCAAACGATAGTTCACCAGTAACAGCATTATATTCGGAAAGTTTTAATTTTGTTTCAGCGTATGTTACGACATTGTCCTGAGTCTCACTCCAGTATGGGTTAGTAAGCTTAGCGCTGATTTCTTCGCCAGCCGCTCCACTATTACGAGGTTTCTCTATTGCCCAGAAGCGGAGTGTATCGGTCGGTAGATACATATTTTTATTAAGTGAAATATAGTCCCACCAGCTATCATTTTGAGTGAGAGAAGTTGCGTAACCATATTCACTTTCCATTGGGATAACCAGAGCACCAGTAGGGGCCTGTGCAATGAAGAATTTTCGTTCATTTGTATAATAAGAATCAGTCGGTTTTCTTATAAGTTCTGAGGGTGTACCAAAGAGAGCCACTCCATCCGCGCCAGATTGCCCGATCTGTTTATTATTAAAGAGGATAGGAACTCCTGTGACACTTTTTTCACCAGCAATGTCTTTTAACCACACCAAAGATTTTGAACTCGCAAACGCCGCAAAACTAGCCACTGGGTTTACTTGAAACCATGAGATATCTTTGCTTTTACCCGAGTTAATAACTATCGCATAGTATCCAGTCTGCAATGCTTGAGGCATTCTCACCAGTGAATAGTAGTCAGCGGTCTCAAGAGGAAGGTTACCAGTAAACACTTTTTTATTTTCTGGCAGTTGATTATCGATATTTGTATAGTAACGAGCCCATGGCGTGTTGCCTTGAATTTTTGTTACAGAATCAAGAAATTCTTGAGCTGAATCAAACCGGTAGACAGTTGCACCAACTGAAGAAGTGTTATAAGCACCTACACCTAAAAGAATATCCGAACCCGGTTTAAATTCAGCAAATTGACGAGAGAAATATGCTGAAGGCCCGCGATTATCGGAATAGGCTTGGGCTGTCTGAAATTGAATTATTTTCTCGCTACTCAAAACATCATCCGTGTCTTTAGCTTTTAGCCCCGCTTTTATTTTTATCGTATAAATAGTTCTTTCGGCTAAAGGACTACTAGGAATAAACCGAACTCTATTTTCAGATACATCAAACTTACCCGACACCGCAGGAGTTATTTCAATAAAATTATCGGGAGCAATGATATTGTCGCGATTAAAGTAGAATTCAATCCCTGTATTTGTAGGAGCATCCACGCCTCTATCTCCCGGGATTGAAGATGTTACCTGAAACAGTGCTTTTACTTGATATGCCCAACTGAAATCACGGCTCGCTAAGGGGCCCTTGTCTACCTGAATGGTGTAAATTTGATTTGGCTGAAGTTCATCTTTAGGAATAATTTCAAATGTATTTTCCTGTGCTGATACTTTCTTAATACTTAAATCAATCGCCGGAATTATTTTGATATACCTTTCAAGTACTTGGGTGGTTAGCGGAGCTGTTGTTTTTAAAATAAAATGACTGTTTGGTGCAATACCAGCGGCGTCAGCAACACTTGCCTTGAGATCATATTCCGATATCTCGGTTCTATAAACAACTGAATTATAAAAAATCCCTCCAATAAGCAGAACAAGGACGGTACCGATAATGAATAAAAAATTGCGATTACTAAGGTTGCTCCAAAAATGTGGGGCCTGCCTTACATTTTCCACATCATTATTATCTAACATAGAGTAAGAATAGCAAATATCCTTTATTCTTCATAATACAGATATTTAGGAAAATTAGATTTTGTGCCTCTGTAAAAACTCTGCGAGTCCCTGCGCATAATGTTCCGAATCATTATGGTTATTTTAGCATAAGAGCGCTTAATGGGCACCTTTGTTGTGTAATTACTGAAAGTCCACTAGAATGAGCCCATGAATGGGATTGTGGTGTACAGGACAGTATTTGTCGCTCTTGCAGTGGGGGCGATTTTTGGTGTGTCTACTATACAGCAAGAAGAGAAGGAGATAAGTACCCCACCATCTCTTGTTGTAGTAGATCGACCTTTAGAGGTAGCGACCTCAACCGTCACCGCCACTATCAGTGAACCAAAACTTTTTCAATATATAGAAGTAGTTGATGGATGTGATAATGAGTACAAAGGTTCGTGTGTAAATGTGCGGTCAGGACCAAGCGAGGAACATCCTGTGGTAATGCGCCTGCGTACGGGCGTGGTTTTAAAAATTGCAGATACGATAATACAGGATGGACGAGCGTGGCACAAAATTTTGTTTGATGACTGGGTGCGATATCCAGAACGTGTTTCTGGAGACTGGTTTGTGTCTGCGGAGTATGTGCGATTGTTCACCGAGAGAGATCAAAACACAACTGACGCCCCAACCGCCTCAAGTACAAAGAAAATTATTGTAGACCGTTCGGATCAAAAAATGTATGCATATGAGGGTGATACTTTATTTATGGAGGGCCCAACATCAACCGGCCTTGAGCTCACTCCCACACCTCGTGGCACTTTTTCCGTCTATAAGAAAACACCAAGTAGGTATATGCAGGGACCTCTGCCCGGCATCAGTGATCAGTATTACGACCTCCCCGGTGTCCCTTGGAATTTATACTTCACGATGGAGGGCGGTGTTATTCATGGTGCCTACTGGCATAATAAATTCGGACAGCCCTGGTCGCACGGCTGTGTAAACCTACCTCCCTCTCGTGCGCAAGAGCTCTATCAGTGGGCAGATGTCGGCACTGTCGTCATCGTGCGGGACTAGTTTAACAATGTATCTTTTAAAATATTCATTTAAAAATTTGTATTGTTTGTGTAGGGACTTTTCTTTTGTTTTGTCAGTCTGCTTTAGCACATAAAGACAGACCGCACTATTTCCTGAAAGATCATTGTGATTATTTTACACGATGAAAAAGGATCATATCAAAATCAGCTAGATCTCTCTCGGGGAGATTGTAACCACTTCATGAGAAGATCCTTAGTATCTTCAGGCCCCGTTACAGCCACTGTATCTATTCCCGTCTCAATTACCGGTTCATCATTCCCTCCCTTCATTAGCATATCCCCCACAAACACCATGCGCTCGATCGGAACAGACAGAAGCTCTACCACTTTCTTTACTCCATAATATTTATTTATCCCTTTTCTTGTTACGTCTATCGATGTGAGCCCTGCGGTACGAACCTCATGCTCGGGTAGCAACTTTTGTAGTTCCTGTGCTACCTCCTCTCTCTTATCATAATTTTTATCAATCCATTTTTGTTTTTCTTCAATGGGTGCCTTTTGTCCTACGGCAGAAAAAGTCATCTGTGTTCCCCTGTCCTCGACAACTTCTCCATAAAGCTTATCTGGATGTTTATACCCAATCTTTTTATAAACTTTTTCGAATCCTTCTTGAATTTCTTTTTTCTCTCTATCTGTCAGTCTTTCAGCATAGCGCTCCAACCACTCGCTCTTCTCAAACTGATAGCATTGTGAACCGCATGTTGGAAACAAGTGAATTCTCTCGAGCGCCACTCGTGCCTTGTCGGCAACCTCAAGCCCCGCAACAAATTGCTTTTTGATTTGATCATGTGAACCACCGCTCATCACTGCCACTTGATGAGTATCAAGGAGCTTACTGATGAGTCGCGCCATCTCGGCGTCGATCAATGTCTTTGCTTCTGTAAGTGTCCCGTCGAGATCGAATATGATTACGTCTTTTTCTGATATTGAATTCATAATTTATGTGTAAATTTAATTAATTGTATTCACCTTCTAGTGGGGGTACCTGAGTTGCTGGTTCTGTGCAGGGGGAAAAACAAAAATACACGGCTTCGTAACTTAAGCCGTGTATTTCTTCATTGTATTACTTCTTTTTCTCTTCGAGATCGAGACACACCGAGTTCATACAATATCTCTTGCCTGTTTTGGTAGGCCCGTCGTTAAAAAGGTGCCCCAAGTGGGAACCACATTTTGCGCAGAGGGTTTCGGTGCGTTCCAGCCCGAGCGTGGTGTCGGTCTCAAGACGCACCGCTCCGGGAAGTGCCTCATCAAAACTTGGCCATCCGGTGCCTGAATCAAACTTTGTATCCGAGGAAAAGAGGGGGTTATCACATGCCGCACAGCGATACACACCTTCCGCATCTGTGTGAAGAAGCTTTCCTGAAAAAGGTGCTTCTGTCCCCTTCTTGCGGAGAACACGGTATTGTTCAGGCGAAAGCTTCTCTTCCCATTCTGCGTCTGTGGTTGGCATTGTTTTATTTACCCACCTAACTTTTAGAAAGTAAGTGGTCCTTTAATTTGATAATTAAACTGTACTTCTATTAGCATATTTTAAAAACAAATATTTTCTAAAAGTTTGGGCGGGTGAATTCACTATTTTTTATTCATATGTTCTGCAATACTACGCTACTGAGTGGATTTTGTTCCATACGCTTGAAGCGACGTATCCCGCGATGTAGCCGATGATTGAGGCGATAACGATAAGTGCTGCCGATGCTATTAAATCAAATGGCGCCACCATAGGTGGAAACTCCATCATATGAGCCCAAAAAACAAAATCAACAATTGGCTGAGCCCAGCCTAGAAGAACAAATAGTGCCCAAAGAACATGCGCTCCTCCAAAAACTGTCCCGAACACTAACCCAACTTTGTGTGTATTTAGCATAAAATAATGGTTAACCAATAATAGCTAAAGTATACTACATAAGTTAGTAGCCGTGTGAACTAGTGAACCATCACCTATTCTATTAAAGACTCCTGACCCCCTATTGCAGTGACTCTGGTGTCGAATGAATATACCGTTAAGGACAAAAAATATATGAAGAGGGCCATCACGGTAACTATCAGTAAATTCGGACCCTCAGGATCATTGAACAATGCAAACAGTATCCTTGAGCATATGAGAGCTGTGATGCCCAAAATTACTAATGAAATCTTTTTTGATTTGAAATACATATTATAATTTTATCAAATTTTACGAACTACGAGTCTGGGGACACAAGCAAATTTTTACCCGGTAGCGAGGAGAACCCAAACAAACACAAAAATTGCGACCACGATTATACTTGCCGCAATTCTACCTCCCCGATGCGTAATTTTGTTATTCACGAATGTATACGTGATCCCAAGAACATTAAAAAATACCCAAGCAAAGACAAAATCACCCACTCCCCAATTCCACCCGTCCACAAACAACTGCCCAAGTATCGGAATAACAAGAACTACTGTGGACCACCCTACAATTCTAATGATTTGTTCCTTTTCCATATTTATATAGTACCACGAGCTGACCAAACCAGACTCGTGCTTTTCTATCCCTTTACCCCACAAGCTTTTCTTAAAAGATAACTGGACTGGAAAGAGAAGCTCCTCGGACATACTATTTTAACCAATCGGAAATGTAATTTTGATACTCTTTCTTTAGCTCGTTCGGCAGAAATCTATACCCATGAATTAACTTACGACAACGCTCGGATCCACATTTGCACTCCTCCATAACCCAATTACTATTTTCTGTCATATCGTAATCCCACAATATCTCCTCTCCTGGGTTAATATCTCGAGTGATAATTATTTGGAATAAGCCTCGAACTCCCGCATTAGGAAAACAGGAATGATTTAAGAATCTTCCAAGACCATCTGTGTCTATCCATTTGTGCTCTTCAAATTGAATTGCGTAATCTCGAATATCCTTTTCTAAATCCATAGCATTTTCTGCTTCGTAAATAGGCCCTCCTGTCCAGTCAAAGATGAGTTCGCCAGCTTTAATTTGTTCAGTTGCAAAAACACCTTTACCTCTACCGTCTGTTTCTTTAACTATTACTTTTAGCATAATATTGTTGATTCTGTTGCGTCTAGGGCTTCAATACTTAGCTCAACTTAGCTGCGGGTCAGGGGCTCGAACCCCAATTTTCGCCTCCAGAGGGCGACGTGCTACCATTACACCAACCCGCAATATTTACTTGTAGTCCCTAAACCCTAATACTTTCATCGCCCCATACACCTCTTCTTTTTTTGAAATTTGAATCTGGTCTTTGCTTCTATGTGGGTGGAAACCCAGACCCTGCATTAACTCATAAACATTATTGAGCATCGACTCGTTTCTATTCGCGAAAAGGAACTTGTGGGTATATGTCGGCTCGTGAACACAGAAACTCCCTTCTGCCTCATATAAACCACGAAGATACCTTACCACGTATTCCCTATTTTTTGAAATCCATTTGGGGACCTTAATTTCGAGGTCTTTTCGTGATCCAGTTGGAACACCGAGCCTTTTACTTATGAATTTTTCATAAAAACCAATCTTGGTAGAGTTGGATTGACCGCTCGAGATGACATATGGCTTCTTGCTAAATACCTGCTCCATAATTTTTGCATACCTTTTGATAAACCCTGGGCTATTTGAATTTGATATCAGTCGCAGTTCCTCGCATCGAGGGTACACACAAATGTGCCCATCACCAAGAACAACACCAATAAGTTCTGCTAGGTCTCCGTTTTTCTCAAGTTGCGGATACTCTGACTTAACCTTCCCCTCCATCTTCATCCCGTCTCTCCATATTTTAAAATTATCAATCTTCCTCAACCTCATCGTATCCGAAATCTTCCTTACAGAAAGGTTTGTAGTTTTGGTCTCTCCTTTATTCCAATTGCTTGGCATAAAAGAATTATAGCATATTTGTTGACCATTAGACGATCTCGCAAAAAATTGGCTACCTTCAGTAACCTTCCCAATATTCATGGATACTAGCAAAAAAGGCTTATCTTATCAACACGTACATATCCTGACTAAACCCCCCCACCCCAACAAACTCCACCCTCGAGTCACTGTTCAAAATAAATTCATATGGGCGGCAAGACATGCATCCGCCTTCTTTGGTTTGAGGATTATACACTCCTTGTGGACAAACAAATGCTTTTTCTACACCTTCTCTTTTTGCAATGTCGCGCGCGTCCTTTACCTTTACCGCTGCGGCAAGCACATCACGGCGCGCAGTATCAATGTCAGGCAATTTCTTTTCAACAAGCTTATCGCTCTCCAAATACCAGTAGCTTGCTTTGATGACTTTTCTTTTTTTATGAAGCGCATCACAGAGGAGGAGATAAATTGGAAGCTGAAGCGAGCTTTCTTTTTCCTCTACTTTTCCTGTTTTGAAATCCACCAGATGAAGTGAGTCGGTCTCGGGCAAGTACTCTATCCAATCCACGAGGCCATTTAAAATAATATTGTGCTCCTCACTCAAATAAAAGTTGCAGGGCATTTTGTCTTGTGGAAGCTTGATACATTTGTTTACGAGAAAACGTGGGTCTTCAACAACTTTTTTGAGCATCACTACGCCACGTGCTTTAAACTCCGCTTCTTCAGTATCGTTTAAAAATCCGCCTTTCTTGCCGGTCACTTTTTTCCACTCTTTTTCATAGATTGCAAGTAGGTCATGGCCCATCCGCGACTCAGAAGGAAACTCCGCGAGCCCCTCGAGCACCTCGTGCACCGCAATACCTAGTGACATATGGGGGGTGACAAGCGACACCTTGTGCCCAGTCTTCGGGTCCTTGTACATATTGTGCAGGTAATATGAACGCGGGCACTTGATAAAGTCCCCCATCGAAGAATGCGACACCCAGACTGCTGTATATTTATCAGGCATGATTATTATGTAATTATATAGAAGAAATTAATGCTTGACAAAAATAAGAGAATTGCTAGACTATACTTAATCACCACGAAAAGTCCCCCGTAGGGTTCTGTCCCTACGGGGGACTTTTTATTTACGCTCCAAGAGAGTCCTTAAGTTATTCATAAAACTAAGGTGTTTACCTCCAAATCTTTTAAGGAGTGCAGAGTATTTTAAAATATTGGGAACTAAAACTCTTTTTAATTTATTTTTCTCTAATAGATATTTCACAAGGCAATAGAAATCACCATCCCCCGTAACAATAACTGTTGCGTCATAGTTTTCATATTCGATCATTGCCTGCAAAACAAGTTCTGCGTCGCAGTTCCCTTTTGTTGTGCCATCTTTGTATGTTAGTGTCGGTTTGAAAACACAAAGATACCCCATTCCTTGCAACGCGATATAGAGATCATTGTTTCCTTCGATATAACCAACAAATAGGAACGCTTTCGTGACACCATATTTTTCTGCAAGATATATTCGAAAACGAGCGAAGTCAAGTCTTCATCCAATTGACTGAATACTCAAATTTACATTTTGGCTATCTATAAACGCATAATTGTTTTGAAGTTTTTTCATAACTATTTCTGGAACACTATGGGAATCTCGAGCGCATCGTCATGTTCGGGAAGTCCAGATGGATTGTCTTTCTTGAGAATCAGTGCCCCTCGTGTGCTGTATACATTTTTATCAACGACAAATGTGAGCGTCGCTTCAAATGGCACAAAATCTGTGGTCATCCATTCGCCTTTTGCCTGTGCAATACCCTGCGCAACAATGAGCCCATCCCAGTTGGTAAGCACTACCGGAAAGCTCGCCTCAAAAAACCAGTTACCGCGTGCCTCGCCACGCACAACAAGCGGACTGGTGATCGCTTCATTTGGCCGAGGACTAGATATGCGAATGAGGTTGGCTTTCACGAGCTCGTTACCAATATTTTCAACAAATGTTTTCCCGCCTGAGCGACACTGGGCTGGGTAGCTCTCCATCACGGGAGCACCGCTTGCTACACATTCCTCAAAAGTCGTCACGACGACAGCGGGCTTGTTGTCCATAAATTTCCACGCGATAGCAAGTGAAGCAAGTGCGATAATAATTATAGAGATAATGATTTTATTTTTCATAATTTTACAGATAATATAGAGGTCCGACCTCTGTAATTATTTCTTTTTTCCTCTCGTAACAGCTGATTTGATGAACGCGGTGAAAATAGGGTGTGGGGAAAGTGGCCGGGCTTCAAACTCTGGATGAAACTGCGTGCCGAGAAAAAATGGATGCACGCTTTTGGGAAGCTCTGCTATTTCCATAAGCATGCCGTTTGGTGACTTTCCAGAAAATATGAGTCCATTCTCTTCTAGGGTCGCCACATACTCAGGGTTCACCTCAAAGCGGTGGCGGTGGCGTTCTACTATTTTGTCCTGACCATACGCCGTGCGCGCGATGCTTCCTTTTTTGAGCACAGCCTCATACGCACCGAGACGCATACTACCACCAAGGTTCCCTTTTTCAATGTTTTCTTTTTGTCCTTCCATAATATCAATAATAAGGTGCTTTGATTTTGGATCAATCTCGCGGGTCGTTGCATCTTTGAGCCCTAAAACATTTCGCGCGTATTCAATGACGGCGAGTTGCATACCGTAGCAAATACCGAAGTAAGGAATCCTATTTTCTCGCGCGTAGCGGATGACACTCAGTTTGCCCTCCACCCCGCGTGCGCCAAACCCACCGGGTACGAGAATGCCGTCGAAGGAACTAAGCTCCGCAAGATGACGCTTGCTTTCTTTTGTATTTCCCTCAAACGATGTAGCCGACAGCCACACAAGTTTCGCTTTCTTCCCTTGTGCAATTGCCGAGTATTTGAGTGCTTCAATAATTGAGAGATATGCATCTGAAAGGACATAATCTCCGGTATCAAAATATTTCCCCACGACGGCGATGCGGACTTCCTCCTTTCCGTTGTGCGCCTTCCGTGCAAAGGCCTCCCAATTCTTCCAGTCACTACTTCTCCCACGAGACTTGAGCTTCAGCCTCTTTAAAATCTTCTCCCCCAATTTATCTTTTTCAAAATTCCCCGGAATATCATATATGCTGTCGACATCAGGTGCTGAGATGACGCCGTCTGGCTGTACACTACAAAAGAGAGCGAGCTTTTCTTTTCGCTTATTGTCGAGTGCCACATCGCTTCGAGCAATAATAAAGTCCGGCTGTATCCCCGCGGCATTTAATGTTCTCACCGCGTACTGTGTCGGCTTTGTTTTCATCTCACCTACTTTGGATGGAGTAGGAAGATAGCTCACAATAGCAAAAAGCACGTCGTCAGGATTTTTAATCTTGAGCATTCGTGCGGCCTCAAGGAAGAGGACGTTTTGATATTCTCCTACCGTTCCCCCAACTTCGATAATCACAATCTCTGCATTTGCCTTGTCACATGCATTGTTAATCCTATCGATAACTTCGTGGGGAATATGTGGAACGACCTCCACACACTTACCCTTATACGCGAGTGCGCGCTCCTTTTGAATAACCGACAAGTACACGCGCCCGGTGGTCATGTAGTTGTCGCGAGAAAGTGGGTGACCTAAAAAACGCTCATAGTTACCCATGTCCTGATCCGTCTCGTCACCATCCTTGAGTACAAAGACTTCTCCGTGCTCCGTAGGGTTCATAGTGCCTGCATCAATATTTACATACGGATCGATCTTCATTGCTGTTACCCGATATCCGTGTGACTGTAAAATCTTACCTACCGAAGATGTCGTCACTCCCTTACCGACCCCCGAAATCACGCCTCCTACCACAAAAATATACTTGCGTGTTTTCATATGTTTTCTTGACGAGAGGAGCGAGGACGAATCAGCTGGTTCGCGTCTTGGACGCTAGAAAACAATGACCCATTTAAATACGATTTGAGGGCATACTCAAAGCGTGATTTCAAATTCACTGCTAAATTAGCCGAGGATTTTTTGTGGCTGTTGTAAGATTTTATCATATCGCGTAATTATATTTTAAATTTGAAATCATTTAACCGGGTTGCGTAATTATAGTCGTTTCACTCCTTATTTATCTTAAATATTTCCTAACTGCTAAATAACTTGAAACTGCGCCGAGTGCTATGCCAGAAAAAATGATAACAAGAAATATTTGCACAAAGTTTGCGACAAAGTAATGGAGAAGATCAACACCGCCGTAAAAAACCTGCGTCGTGTTTTTGAGCCAATAGGTTATCGGGTAAAAAATAATCAGCGTAATAAACGCAGACACGAGTCCATAAAGTATCCCTTCCACCACAAATGGCCCACGAATGTATTCTCTGCTCCCCCCCACAAGACGCATCACCCCTATTTCATCACGAGCAATAAAAATTGCGAGACGAATAGTATTAAATGTAATTAAAATAGAAATACCAATCATCACTGCGGTGATAATACTTCCGAGTTTCTTCACGCCTATAATGAGCTTTGACAAGCGCTCGATGGCGACTTTGTTGTCATTGTAATTGACCTTGCTAACGATGGACAAAGCACCTCCCGCTGAAAGCTCTGATTTATTTGAAAGGAAGGTTGCAATGCCTTCGTACTGTGAGGGTTCTTTTGCTTTTACGGTTAGGGCGGCGGGAAGTGGGTTGTCCCCTACCTCGTCAAGCGCTTGTATGATACGGTGATCATTTTCATGACGAAGGCGAAAATCTGCGAGTGCTTGCTCTCGTGAAGTATAGTTAACTTTTTTTACTTCGGGCAATGTTTCAATTTGCTTCTGTAGACTAATTATTTGCGCTTCTGTTGCTTTTGAATCTACGTATATATTTATATCAATTTTATCCTGTAGGTCTCTGAGTGCTGTGCCGAGAAATGCGGTAATGAGAAACGTGGAAGCAATCATAAAGAGAGCAACAATCATCACAAAAACCGCAGACAACGAAACACTACCGTTTCGCCAAAAACTGATGAACCCTGCTTTTATAATTCGTTTGAGTGCTGTCCAGAACATATTGTTATCTGTATTGTAACATATCAATTGCAAGTTCTACCAATTCCCATGAGATTGATAAATTTGGATGAAGTCCGAGGCAAAATCAACGTTTCGACTGAGGTGTACTAATACGTACTCCGAGGAAGAAACGGCTGATTTTAACAATGGAATTCGCCAAATTTATCAGTCCTACAACGCGTATTTGCCCGTGGAGTCGTCCCTAGTAATCTTCCCATGATCCATCGTAATGACCCGCTTCCCCAATGCCTCCACCACGCCTTTGTTGTGCGTGGTTAAAACAACCGTCGTTCCCATGTCGTTAATTTTCTTCAAAATCTGCACGATTTCGTAGGTGTTGATGGGGTCAAGGTTGCCCGTGGGCTCATCGGCAATGATGAGGTCGGGCTGGTTTACAATAGCGCGTGCTATCGCTACGCGCTGAAGCTCCCCCCCAGAAAGCTGGCGCGGAAAGTTCCACATTTTCTTGGTAAGGTCTACGAGCTCCAGCACGTGGGGTACATCTGATGCTATTTCATCATCAGTCTTGCCAGCGACCTCCATTGCAAAGGCCACATTTTCGTAAGCAGTCTTGTTGGGAAGAAGTCGGAAGTCCTGAAAGATGACGCCGATGCGACGGCGGAGCTTCGGCACGTCCTTTGACTTTATTTTTCTGAGGTTCACCGAATCAAAAGAAACACTCCCCTCGGTGGGGTGGTCTTCTCCTAAAATAAGTTTTACGAGGGTTGTCTTGCCCGCGCCTGAGTGCCCCACGATGGAAACAAATTCACCCTGCTTCACCGAAAGCGTCACTCCATCAAGCGCTTTAGTACCATCAGGATAAACCTTGTAGACATTATCGAAGTAAATCATAAACTAATTGTAACAAATATTTTTAACAAAGAGAAACAAAAAAATCCCACCGTTCGCTTTCGCTACTAAGTGGAATCTCTACGTGGTGCCCGACTACATCCCCTTATTCAATATCATGCGAAGCAGATCTTGAATCGCATAAAACTCGGGGTTAATCAGGAACAATGCTGCGTCGGTTATTCGGTTTGCTAACCAAACGAACGAAAGGCCGATAAAGACAGTAAATGCAATTTTTAGAAACCAAAAGAATCCAGCCTCGTCACTGTCTGCCCTTTCGGGATTATTCGGGTTTCCAATTAAAGAAATGACATGATCATATCTCGCCTTCGACGCGAAAAAACCGGCAACGAGAACGAGGGTTAGCAAAAACGGAACAATCAGAAAGGCTATTCCTTTTGCATATTGCTGTCTGACCATAATTCGCCAAACTTCTGGCGCAATATTGCTTATTGCCTTTGCCATAGCGCCAACAACATCAGATACCTTGTCAATTGCTTTGTCCATTACATCTGCCATGGACTTTTGCGGGGCCGGGTCTACTTCAATTTTTTGCGGTTCTGCCTTTTGTGGTGGTGCCTCGACGGCAAAAAGTTTCCCAAGCTCCTCCACGCCTTTTTTTACTGCTGCTGCATTTTCTGCAGTAGCAAGGCTGGCTGTGTCTGCAGCAAAAACTTGCCCGCAGAAACCAAACATAATGCACGTGGTCATCATTGAAATGATCAGTTTCTTCATCGCTCTCTCCCCTAAATAAAGTTGGATAAAACCTTCGGCAGTAGCCTCAAGTATGTCCTACCCAATTTACCATCTTATCGTATTATAGCAGTTTAAATATATTTGTCAAATTCCCTAGATTTCTTTTTCCGCTTCAATGAATTCCATTATTTCGCCATCTTCAAGCACGGCGTCCACGTTTGAAGTTTCCACATCTGTGCGATGATCCTTCACCATTTTGTAGGGGTGGAGCACGTAGGAACGGATTTGATTACCCCATTCTATTTCGGTGGTCTTACTAATATACATGCCACTTTCTGCGGCCTTGCGCTCGTCGTCTTGTTTCTTAAAAAGTTTGCCTTTCAAAATTTGCACTGCCTTCTCGCGGTTTTGCTCTTGCGAGCGCTCGGTCTCGACGTGCACGGCAATACCAGTAGGAATGTGTACTACACGCACCGCGGTCTCGCGTTTATTTACATTTTGTCCACCGGGACCTGAGGAACGACTGAACTCTATCCTAATGTCGTCTGCTGGAATGACAATCTCATCGTTCGCGCTATCCTTAAAGTCAGGAATTACTTCAACCATTGAAAATGAAGTATGACGAAGTTTTTTTGCATTGAACGGCGAAATGCGCACGAGGCGATGCACGCCTGATTCATTCTTAAGCATGCCGTACACTCCCTTGCCGTGAATCTCGAGGGTTATGTTTCGGTAGCCAGCGTGATCATTTTTATTCTCGTGCAAAAGCTTCACTTCAAATTTTTGTTTTTCAAAAAACTTTAGGTACATATTGAGGAGCATTGCAGAAAAATCCTCTGCGTCATCCCCTCCCGCACCGGAAAAAATAGTCATCACTGCATTGCCTTTGTCGTACTTGCCCACGCCTGCGAGTTTTTCTTTGAGCTCCGCTATTTCTTTTATTACTGCCTGCGCATGCGCCTTGTCAGACCAAAAATCCCCCGTCACCATTTCGGTCTCAAGTGATGTAAGTTTTATTTGGAGTGCATCTTTGTTATTCATAAAAAAAGTATATCAGAAGATACGAAATTCCCGTATTATTCTCATTATTATAGATGTATTTTGCCTATACGATACGATGATGCTGTTGATATAAAAATACCCATGTGCACCTGTTGCTGTTGACAAAATTGCTTCATTCTGATAGAGTTTGAATAGGGATGAATTAGTGTATCCTTTCTTTTCATCAACTACGAATGGAGGCGGCTCATGGACATGAAGACAGGTGCAGTTTTGGCTGACCCATTAGGTGGGGTAGCAGTCGGGCTTGTCATAGACAGTGACACGGGCCGACACATACTGATAAAAGATATCAGGTCACGGAAGAACAAAGCGAAAATGCCTGGTGGAAGGATCCGAAATGACGAATCTCCAAAAGAGGCGTTTATTCGGGAAGTTATGGAAAAAACGGGTCTTATACTAGACAGAACTAAAGTAATATTCCTGTTCAGGGTGCTTGCTAAAGATGAAACACACTACTATCACGTGCACGCAGCTCTCACAGAAGGCTTGGGTACACTACGGAACTCGCCGGCAAAAAAAGGCAATAATAATTTCCATCCTTTTGTCGTTGACCGCCAGATGCCAAATCGCGGAATAATATGCGGGCACAAGAAAATATATCGTGCCGCCATAGAAGCGATAAGTTCTTCTTAAACGCTTATCGATTAACGGAGCTAGAACTATGGCTCCGTTAATTTTTATAAAAAATTTTGATCAGGTTCAGAGAACCAATTAAAAACCTACTACCTGTCTATAATTACATGGATTATTTTTAAAAAATTCAAGAATGGAGCCAACCCCGGGAATTGAACCCGGAACCTACGGTTTACGATACCGTTGCTCTACCAGTTGAGCTAGGTCGGCACAAACAGTCAAAAGTCCAAAGTGTAAAGTCAAAAGTGATTGCAAAAATGCATTCACTTTTTGACCTTAAGGACTTTACAGGCTTTCAACTATCATGGAGCCGATGTCCGGGAGATCACTGCTCGCTCGCAGGCTCACCCCGCTTTAGAAACCCACGGTTTCTAACATTTTCCTCCACAGGAAACTCCCGTTTCCCGACCCCTTTCTTGGTTCAATCCCAGACATCGGCGCACAAAATAAATAACTGACTGTATGTCAATTATTTACTGGAGCCGATGTCCGGGATTGAACCGGAGACCTCGTCCTTACCAAGGACGCACTCTACCAACTGAGCTACATCGGCTTATATTATTTTCAAGATATAGACTATCGCAGTACCCCTGCTTGCCTACCAAAACAGCTACATCGGCTTATTCAACACCACGACACAATACACTATTTAGCTCATTCTTTCAATCATTAAACAAAATGAGTCCAACACTTCTGCGTTGGACTCATTTTGTATTTGCGCGGTCGATGGGACTTGGTCACGAGTTACTAAGTCTTTTTCTTTGCTTCGCTCGAAAAAGCCTAAGTACTCTCGACCCCGGCTCGACTCCCTCGCAGAAGCCTCGGGATGTCTCCGCCTTTCAAGTCCCGTACGCGGAAGAATACAAAAGATACCTAGTGCAGTAGCACTAGGTATCTTTTGTATTTGCGCGGTCGATGGGACTTGAACCCACGACCTCCCGCGTGACAGGCGGGCGCTCTAACCAGCTGAGCTACGACCGCATTACATAAATTCAACTAAAATAACCCTTGCGCATTCTAACAGGAAACAGTCCGCTAAACAAACTGCGGGTGCCGATGAGTGGAATCGCCTCTCGCTCTGGTGAGCTCGAAACCTACGCACTCTCTTCGAGTGCTGCGGCCCGCGGTTCGATTCACTAAGACACAAACCGTAGAAAGTGCTCCCTCACGAGGGCGCACTTTCTACTGTTTGTGCCGATGAGTGGAATCGAACCACTGTCTAGGGCTTATGAGTCCCTCGTTCTGACCATTGAACTACACCGGCATAAATTTAATACTTCTTTTTTACTGCATCAATCAATCCAAGTACTTCATATTTCAACTTAGAACTCTTCCGTACCTTTAGCGATAGAATACCATAATATGAGTCATAATTCTCATATACCTTTTTTTGCTTTATTTTTAACAATACTTGATTTCCAAACTGCTCCTTAGGCAATTTGAGTAAGGAGGACCAGTATTCGACAACTTTTTTTATCCTAGGTTGGTGGATCTCGTTTATAAATATCCTTGGCATAAAATCTTCGTCTTTTACATTGAAGATTATTTCAAACCACTTCTTCATAACGAGTATAATTTCTGGGTCAGAATTAACAACTGCAAGTGCGCTCCTTTCACTTTTCGTTCCTTCCCCCCAATAAAGACCTATCCCGAGCATAAACAGGTCTCTTTGTGTCATTTGATCAACGAGAGCAATGGCTTTTAGTTTGGAGGATTCTACTGCATCTAGTTTCTTCTTGTGGTTCATTGCTGCCCCCATCATTCTACCTTTATGTCCAGCGCGTATTGAATTTTCTTTAAGTCTATTTGTTTGCCTTTTCGTCAACACAACATCTAAGCACCAAATACTTGCGGATGATTTAGAAATCCCAAGTTCTTCAGCAATAGCTCCTATGCTCCATCCTTTTTTTCTCAATTGACGTGCCTTTATTTTATCTTTAAACTTAGCCATATATACCATTATATCAGCTGTTCTAAAATAAGCAAGGTTCGCGAAGATAGAGTACTTTATTCGTGTTGCGGGGGCCCGAATCGAACGGGCGTCTTCAGGTTATGAGCCTGATGAGATACCGCTTCTCTACCCCGCTATATCTACTGCGAGTCATACTCGCTTTAAGAGTCCCAACTATATCATAGTTGTTAGGTTTTGCAAGGTCTTAGATGGGGGCGAGACGTCCCTCCCATCACTTGTCAACTGTTCCTCCCGTTCTTCTTGTCCCAAATGTCCCCCTACAAATACCCCAGCTCCTTAAAAGCATTGCCAAACTTTGCAACGGTGTCGCGAGCGAGTTTTTTGGAAAGATCCATATCTATGGCTCCACCGTGTGCTATTTCATTACGCACTTTATGTGCCTCCCATATGTCGTTGTATGATGCTATTTTTGTGCGACTCATCGTTTTAAGTTTTTCAGCAAGGGTGTCTCCAACATACCCCTCCTCCTCTAAAATTTCATCAAGAATATTATCTGCTTCCAAAATGGCAAGTTTCCACTCCGCTGGGCTTTCTGAGTTTACGTGGTTCAAAATCACTTGCCACTGCACAAACTTTTCTTTTGCAGAAACTTCTTCAGCGTGGATCGGCGCATATTTTTCTTCTTCATGATGGTGGATTTCACGGATTTTCAATGTCGCCCAAAAACTACCTGCAAGAAAAACAGTTCCGAGTACGGCAAGTGGGTTTTTAAGAGACACAAAAAAATTGTAAACGGGAGTGAGATCTACCCCACCCAAAAAATATCGAATTGTGTCCCTTGGCGCCTCGCCGGACAGGATCGTGTCCACGGATATTGTTGTAACGTTTGTACTTATATAAATAACAAGTCCAATGCCAAGCACTATGGCTACGTCACGAATAATCGTATCGGGTGCAGGAGAAGTATGGTCGTCTTTCATATATTAAATTCTATTAGATTCTTGGACTTTTTCAAAGTCTTTCCCTACCTCAAATAGTGCGCTTTCTCCAAAGTGCGGCGCGATGAATTGCATACCAAGTGGAAGCATGGAGTCTCCCTCTTTTATAAAACCAGATGGAACTGAGATCGCCGGAACCCCCGCAATGTTTACCGGTACAGTAAAAATATCCGCGAGGTACATCTGAAGTGGGTCATTTGATTTTTCGCCTATTTTAAATGCGGGAGTAGGTGTTGTGGGGGTTGCAATAATATCTACACCTCCAAATGCTTTTTCTAGATCTTTCTTGAGCATCTCACGCAATGCGCATGCGCGACCATAATATGAATCGTAGTAGCCAGCAGAGAGCACGTAGGTACCGAGGAGAATTCTGCGTCGTACCTCCCGCCCAAACCCCTCCCCACGTGAACGCATGTAATCCTCTAGCAAGTTCTGTCCATCTGCATGATATCCGTATCGCACACCATCAAAACGTGCAAGATTTGAAGAAACCTCAGCAGGCATCAGAATATAGTAAACGGCGAGTCCGTGTGCAAGAGAAGGCAAAGAAATTTCTTTTATTTCATACCCCGCATTTTTCATTTGTTCCAAGGACTCTTCAAAATTTTTAAGAACTCTTTCGTCAACACCCTTTGCGTGTACAAACTCTGTGGGTACGCCAATTATTTTAGGTTTTTTATTTTTAATATTAATAAACTCATCTGTATAAGACGTGCTGTCCATCGAGTCGTGACCTTTTATACAATCAAAAATAATTTCCGCATCCTCCACGGTTTTTGCAAAAGGTCCCGCTTGATCAAGAGAGCTCGCCATCGCGATGAGACCCGACCGCGAAACACTGCCGTACGTGGGCTTCAAGCCCACTACTCCACAAAAGGCTGCGGGCTGACGAATAGAGCCACCTGTGTCAGTACCGAGGGCTCCTAATGCTGAACCTGAAGCAACAACCGCAGCAGAGCCACCTGATGACCCTCCTGGTACACGAGTTTTATCATGAGGGTTTTTTGTCACTCCAAATGCAGAGTTTTCTGTGGAGCCACCCATCGCAAATTCATCCATGTTGGTTCTCCCCACAAATATTACTCCTGCATCACGAAGTTTTTTTGTCACATGCGCATCGTATGTTGCGGTGTAGTTCTCAAGAATCTTTGATGATGCGCTTGCGATGCGCCCTTTGATCAAAATATTGTCTTTCATCGCAAAAGGAATACCGGTGAGCGTTGTTCCCTTCCCTTCATCAATCATTTTTTGTGCTACCTCAGCCTGCTCTCTTACATCATCAAAAATTTCCAAGTACGCATTGAGGTCACGAGTGTCCTCTGCGACCTTGAGTATTGCCTCTGCGAGCTCAAGCACACTCATTTTTTTATTTATGAGGAGTTCGTGCGCTTGCTTGATTGTTAATTGTTTAATGTCGAGAGTCATGAGTTAGTTGTAGGTAGTTGTCTTTGCGAGCGAAGCGTGGCAATCCAGAATTCATGGCACACGCACTGGATTACTTCGCTTCGCTCGCAAAGACGAAAAAGTAAGTGTGTCAACTGTTTCCCAGTATCTTTTTTACTGAAATGCGGTTCCCTTCACGTGCTGGTGCTTGCTTCAAAATATCCTCAGTAAAAATTCCCGCTTCGTGCGGCTCACTATCCTCGCGCATCACATTGCGAAGCTCCCCACTTTTGACTTTTGACTTTTGACCTTCGACTTCTTTAATCTGTGACACATATGCCAAAATCTCCTCCAAATCATGCTGAAGTATCTTTTTTTCCTCCTCAGAAACAGCAATACGCGCAAGGCCCGCAAGGTGTTCAACATCTTTAATTTCAATCGTCATATTCGCGAGTATACCACGATTTTTCCACCATTAAAAATCAACTTTTACAGTTCCCCTCCTTTATTATGAGATCGTCATTGTAAACAACTCCTTTGGAAATAGAGGGTGGCGCGTATAATCCAAAGTGTGCTTGGGTAAAAAACCCATCGCCCCTTCCTTTGCTTATATTCGCCTCTGAAACGAGTTGGTCATCCTGCCAAACTTTCGCACCTCCCTTTTCTGCATCGAAGTTCAAACAGATAGTTAATTTTACCCATTTCTTCATGGGAAATTTGATATTCGTTGTTTGAAATGTTCGTGTACCCTTTCCATTTGAAGGAACGTGCATCAGCTGAACAGTTCCTACATCGCTAAGGTTAACCAGCACTGCGTCCCATTCTGTGGAATTTGTATGATCAAGTGTTGCAAAACTAAACCATTCTCCTTTTGCTATTTCCATATCGAGCCAAACCCAAAATTCTATGAGAACCGGGGTTTTAAAAGCCCCTCCCTCTGTTTTGTTAAATTGAACTGTTGGATAACCACGATGATTATTATTAGTAAAAACAGTACTCGGGTTGTTTGTTTTATATATCCACCCTTTGTGTGAATACTTTCCGCTTTTTGCCTGCTCTGTAGAAAAGTCGTGTGATGCTGAATTTTGATGATTCTGTGGGGAAATATAAAAACCTTTAAAATCATCAAGTGACTCAAAGCTTGTTTTAAATACCCTCGATTGATTTTTAGTTGGGTCAGGTTTATTTATTAACGATGATTTATCATTATTTATACTTATGTAAAATTCATAAAGAGAATTTTTTGAGACGGCAAGCCCTACCACAACTACTAAGACAACCAATATTAATTTTTTTGAATTCATAATTTTATTCCACTATTTTTAAAAATTCTAGCTCGGTCAAAATAGGGACACCAAGTTTTTGCGCTTTTTCGTATTTTGACCCTGGGTTTTCGCCCGCAACCACGTAGCTTGTTTTTGAAGACACGCTTTCAGCTATTTCTCCACCAAGAGCGCGGATTTTATCTTTTGCTTCATCACGAGACATCGAAGTCATTGTTCCTGTTAGTACAAACGTTTTCCCAGCAAGTTTTCCTTTGGCTACTTTGCGTTCTGGATTGATAATTTTAATTTCAGAAAGTAGTCGACCGAGAAGGGCGCTGTGGTGTGGGTCAGCAAACCAGTTTGAAAGTGAGTGCGCTACCACCTCACCCACACCATAAATATTATTGAAATCATCGAATGTTGCTTTGCGGATTTTCTCCATACTTCCAAAAGCAAGAGCGACGTCGTGTGCCGTCTCCTCCCCCACATGCTCAATGGAAAGCGATGTTAAAAACTTGCCAAGCGTTATCGTGCGTGCATTATCTATCGCCTCGATAAGGTTTTTTGCTGAAAGCTCCGCGAACCTCGGGAGGGCAAGAACATCCCCAAGCGTAAGAGTAAAAATATCATCAAAATTACTTATGAGCTCTGCATCCAAAAGTGCATCAATCACCTTTGGTCCGCACCCATCTATGTTGAAGCATTTTTTAGAAACAAAGTAGTAAAACTTGCGACGCTTTTGTGAGAACATATTTTTGTTTACACATCGATGTGCCGCTTGTCCAGGAATGCGCAGAATGGGGCTCGAGATGCCGTCGCTGTCCTCGATAGATTTTGGAAACACAAACTTTTTCTCTTTTCCGGTGCGCATTTCTTTTACCACCGCCATGATGTCGGGGATCACATCTCCTGATTTTTGCAAAATAACCGTATCCCCAATGCGCACATCAAGACGAGTAATTTCATCCTCATTGTGGAGTGTCGCGCGAGAAACAACTGAGCCCGCCACAGACACCGGGCGCAAATGCGCAACCGGCGTCACCACGCCAGTGCGTCCCACCTGTAAAACAATATCTTCCAAAACAGTCGTTACCTGTTCAGCGGGAAACTTGAACGCGATACCAAAACGGGGTGCCTTGCCGGTGTAGCCTAATGCATCTTGATATTCCCTCTCATTTACCTTTACCACGACCCCATCAATCCAGTAATCCTCCTTGGGGGCACGTTTTTGCCACTTTTGCCAATACGCAACTACCTCTTCAATATTTTTACACTCAGTAAAATGACCATTAACTTTGAATCCGAGTTTTTTCAGTAGCTTGAGCTCTTCTATTTGTGTATCGGGGATATCACCATCAAATGCAGTGATGTCGTAAATAAAAGAATTAAGTGTGCGTGCTTTTACCATACCAGGGTCCAGCTGGCGCATCGTTCCAGCAGCGAGATTTCTCGGGTTTGCGTACGGCTCACGACCCGCTTTTATTTCTTCTTTGTTTAAACGCACGAGGGTGGACTTTGCCATCCACACTTCTCCCTCGAATACCCCTGACACTTTTTCGGTGAGAGATAGCGGAATTGACTCAATCATTTTTACATTCGTTGTCACATCCTCACCAATGATCCCATCACCACGAGTGGCTGCGTTTACCAGTATCCCCTTTTCGTATGTCAGCACGACTTTCAGTCCGTCTATTTTGAGTTCTGCTACATACGTTACGGAAGCTTTTTCGCCAAGCCCCGCCCTTGGCAAGCTTGCCAAGGGCGGGGCTTGGCGGGCGAGCATATTTTTTACTCGTGTATCAAACTCCCGCATTTCCTCCGCATCAAACGCATCATTAAAAGACCACTGCGCTACTGTGTGTTTTACCTTTTTAAAACCCTTAAGTGGTGCACCGGCGACACGTTGGGATGGTGAGTCGGGGGTGATGAGGCCGGGATATGCTTTTTCAATAAGCACGAGCTCATGCTTGAGCGCATCAAGGGCTTCTGGGGAAATTTCAGATTTGTTTTCAACATGATACAAATACCGATGGTGTTCAATAGTTTTGCGTAGCGAAAAAAGACGCTCGCGCGCTTCCGAACCAGCTGGTCCTGAATTAACAAATTCACGTCTTGGACGCAATCTTGGACGTAAACTTTTAGCTTGATTGTTTTCTTTCATAATTAGTACTGGACCCCAAGCCCGCGTTCTACGCGACGAAGGTTTGTTGCATCACAAGTATTGTAACCGCGTGACTCAATGGTCGTGACGATTGAGGGAGATACTCCTACTTTTGTAATAATCACACTCACACAACCGCTTGAAACTGGTGCGCTAAAGCTTCCCGCAGTTCCGGGAGTCCATCCTGAAATAGCAGAGCCAAAACAAATTGGTGACCCACCATTTGTATCCCAATACAGTGCACACTCAAGACCCGCATCCGCTGCAGAAAAAGCGATCTGAGTCTGCTTCCAAAATGAAGCGAAGAGAAGCTCCTTGTAGGTGCGATTGTACACACCGAAGCCAACTGCGAGTGTGACACCGCTCACTAAGATTGCGATCAAAAGCACCGCCCCCTTGCTATCTTTTTTTGTTTTTTTTATCATTTCAGTTTAAAAAGATTTTCAGTAACCACAATCGACCCTGCCTGCCCACCTGTCATCCATTCTACTGTAGAAGTAACCTTTATCTCATTTACATTTCCGGAAACATCCTCTGTTGTGACAAGGCGCTTGAATTGCGTTAAGGAAACAGTTCCACCCACAGAAAGACCTTGACTATAAAACCCTGTTGCGGAGTCGAAATATATTGGCTGTGGGGCTAGACATTCTGTATTGTTGCCATTGCACTTTTTAAAATAAGAATTAGTTGCACCGCTAATGCTTGCAGCATCAACAATATATCCATTCTTTTCATTGGAATTATGAAGTCCCTTTGTCCATGGTACAGACGCGAGCAAGTTTGAGTCTCTCACGTAGCGCACCACCTCTATCCCCTCCTGCGCGAGATTAATAGCGACCATTTCATCTCGTGCATAGTAAAGTTTGTGAAGTGAATCTCCAATAAGTGAGATTGGTGTTACCACAGCGACAAGGAGGATTGAAATCGCGATGAGTGTTTCCACGAGAGTGAAGCCCCGCTGGGTAGAATGGGGAATGGGGAATGGGGAATGGGGAATTTTTATTCTCCATTCTCCATTCTCCATTCCTATTTTTAATATTTTGTATTTCATATTTTCTGTTCTTTCGTCCATTCACCATCCCCTATTCTCCATTCTCTATTCCACCTATCAATTATCATATTGTCGCTGTGTTACGGTGGTTTGCATTTTGAATGTAGTATTTGCCGTACCTGCGCTCAGTGACCCACTTATGGAGATTGCGACGACTGGCTGTATTTTATCTGTTGGGTCGCTACCATTCACAATAAAATTAAGACTGGTGATTTTTATTTCAGGGGAAGTTGCCGATATTGGTGCGTCTGGAGCAATGGAACGTAAAATTGCACCACTGCTGTCCAGTGTATACATAGTCCTAAATCCATCCTGACCAGTAAAGAAGAGTGTGTTCCCCCCACTCGCACAATCCTTCACAGAAAGTAGCGCATCCCCTCCTGGTCCACAATAATAACTTGTGCCTGTTTTAATTCTACGCGACATATCTTCAAGTGCAATGTTTAGGTTATCGGCCGCAACACGAACAGCTCGTGCCTTTCTGTCTGCATTTACAATTGAAAGAAATGCGCTCGTTGCAATAAATAGCACTATAGTAAAGAGTCCGAGGGCAACGATCATTTCAACAAGAGTAAACCCCCCTAAGTTTTTCTTTGAAAAATTTTGGCGAGTGAATCCCCTTGATGTGGGGCGAGATATATCAAATGTTGAGTATTGCGGGTTTTTCATATCATTGAATAGAGATTTGCCCAGCCTTGGAAATCGTTATGGTGCTCGTCTTTGTGCCACCATTTCCAACGGTGATTTTAGCAATCTGCACAGAGTCGTCTACTGTCGCCCCTTGAGTAATGCGCGCATCGGGATTGGGACGCTTGAACGTTACATTAAGTACACCGCCGGTGCATGGCACGCTTCCGCACTCAAGTGCCGTAATACCAATGGGGCTTTGCCATGTGATTGTCTGCACAATAGAGTCACTCGCTGGTGCATATATTCCATCACTATCTTTATCTGCAAACAGAATTATTTGGTTTGGTTTACCAGTAGAAGATATGTCAAACGAAACACCATAAGGTATGTTAAACGAGGAGCTCTCACCTTTTACACTCACCCCATATACCTGTGCTTGACGAAGGGCTAAAACAATATCTTCCGAAGAGTTTGCGAAATTAGCATTCGTATTGTAGGTGCGATAATTTGCAAGAACAACACCAGTCATGATCGTAAAAATACCGATTGATACAAGAAGTTCGACAAGGGTAAAACCCTGAAGGGCAGAATGGGGAATGGAGAATGGAGAATGGAGAATTTTCATAAAAAGGTGAGAAGGTTGACCGAGCCGTCAAAAAAATTCACTCCTGTAAAGTATACAATAATTGTGGCTAAAATGAGGAATGGGCCGAAGGGGATTTCGCTTTTTAGAGATAATTTATCCTTTGTTTTGGTAAAAAATTTCTGCACTGTCATGATGCAAAGTGCATACGCCGCCCCTATCCAAAACGCGAGTATTACCGCTGAGCCACCGAGTGCTGCTCCAAGAAACCAGCCTATTCCCCACGCAAGCTTACCGTCCCCGAGCCCAATCCATCTCCCCTGAGACACAAACCATAGTAACCAAAATGGTAGAAAAAGCATCGGCCCCGCAATGAGCGTCCACACGTGAGGAAACTGAAATGCCCGAGAAATATCAACTAAAATGAAAAACTGAGCGAGTCCGAGCACTGCAAAAAGTATAGCGAGCCCGTCGGGAATGATTTGGTGCCGTAAATCATACACTGCAATGACAAGGAGTGTTGAAAAAACAGAAAGGAGAAGTGCTGTCTCCACCATGGACTTACTCTGCATAAAAACTGAAACAAAAATAATTCCTGAAAGTACTTCAACTAACGGATACTGCCACGATAGTTTTGTTTTACATTTTCGGCATCTCCCACCCTGCACAAGGAAGCTAAAAACGGGGACAAGCTCATACCATGATAGTGTTTTTCCGCACGAGAAACACTGCGACCGGCCGGTGAGTGGGGATCTGCCACTATTGTAACGATAGACAACCACATTCAAAAAGCTCCCCACAATAGTCCCAAAAATAAAAACATTGACGAGCATTAAGAAATCCATATGAATATTCTACCATGCCAATCACAAAAATCTCTTAAAAAACCTCCAGAATGTTTCCACCGAGGTTTAACCTCGGTAGGAGTGGCGAGCGGTACGAGTAAACCAAAACACCCGCTGGTTCACCGAGGTTTTCAGTGAGGTTTAACCTCACTGAAGGTAAGCGTTCGCCTATTTTTCGTCCTTAAAATTTAGCCACCAAGATACAAAACTGCGAAATTCAACATTGGTACTAAAATATTGTGGAAATGCATCTTTGTTCAAAATCGACTTTTCTTCTCGGTCTGTTCCTTTAAAGTCGAGGTAACTCGAATACAGATAAGAATTCAGATACCTCTCAGCCTTCTTTTTATCAGAGATACCATTTTCCTTCCAGTTCGAATCTACAAGTTTGATTGGGTTCAAATGAATATACGCAAAAAGATATTTTAGATACGTGTCACGAGCAACATGCTGTGCTTTAAAGGTGCCACCAAAAAGCGCTCCCGTTCTTTTGTATTTTTTATTAAAGTACATCGTGTATCCTGTCATTACTTTTTGCATAAATATACTGATCCCACTCTCAATTTTTTCTCGCACGAGAACATGGAAATGATTTGGCATCAAACAATATGCCCCAATATCAACAAGAGTGTCTCCCTTCTCGATCGAAAGTACGTCCAGCGAGGTTAAACCTCGGTGGTTTAAATTATTCATGTGTACGCTGTTTGTATTATTGGCAAGATAAAGTAGCGCGGTGAATCTCTTGTAATCCTCAGCATCCATAAACACTGTGCGTTTATCTACACCGCGGTTATAAAGATGGTAATACTCGTTGATAGAGAAATCTATATTTCGTGACATACATTCATAGTAGCACAAACACGCGTCTCCACCGAGGTTTAACCTCGGTAGGAGTAGCGCGGGGCGAGCAAAACAAAACACCCGCTGGATGGCGAGTGTTTTGTTTGGAAAGGGTACCTGATACCGTTTCCCCTTTCTATTCACTTTCTACGAATTAAATACAAACTGATGCTCCAATCATTAGGTCAATACCTGCTTGATCATTCGTTGCCATTGTTACTTGCTTTGAGGCGCCGGTACTGTCCACGCACCATGCGGTTAGAGGGTTAACTTTTAACTGTACCGCGGTTGCCCAGGCTGTATCATTTGCTGCTTCCATACAGGATGAGAGCCCGTTTGTTGCAGCTATAGCAGCAGCAATCTGTTGTGATATTTTTGTATCATTGAAGAGTGTGTTTGCTGTAGCGTAGGTACATGTTGCCTTGGGGAATCCAGCAGCAAGACATGTCCCACCAGCAGTTGTATAACAGCCTGGTGTGTCATAAAGAAGCTCTGCTTGAGCGCGAGCATTGGCCAAACTTGCCTTAACCGCTGCATCCGCACCCTTTGCACGAGCGCTGTTGAGCGATGCGAGAACAACAGATGCGAGGATACCGATGATTGCGATAACCACCAAGAGTTCGATAAGTGTAAAACCTTTATTTTTCATATTATTTTTAAAACGAGTAATTAACTTGATAATGTAAATTCTTTAAATTCATTTTTGTGAGAGAGAGCGGCATGGCCATATCGCCGCCCTCTCTCCCACACTTGGATATTATACCACCTATAGTATTTTTAATGCAATAGTTTGGTGAGGGGGGTGTGGATAACGGGGAAGAAGGTAGAATATAGGATTTAGAATTTAGGATAATACGTGATTCAAACAGGGGAAGGATTGCCGAAGGCAATCCTTCCCCTTCTATATTCTAAATCCTAAATTCTATATCCTATCTATCTCGCGCTAGACATTCCCCGCGATCTGATAGATCGGAATAAGCACTGATGCGAGCACTCCTCCTACGCCAATACCGAGTGCTACAATCATCACCGGTTCAATCATCGAGATCACGGTAGCTATAGCATTTTCAACCTCTCGCTTGTAAAATAGGGAAAGTTTTTGAAGAATATTACCGAGCTCCCCGGTCTCCTCCCCCACTTTTATCATTTGTATCAGCACATTAGGAATTTCAGAGTGCCCCATGAGCGTGGCTGAGAGAGGCGCACCACCTTTTACCGCAATGACGGACTTCGCAAGAATATCCTGATAGATTTCATTGTCTACTACCTTTGCAGAAATCTCGATGGATCGCACCATAGAAATACCATTAGAGAGCATCACGTGCATATTGTCGGTAATGCGGGACAAATAGAGCATCTTATACAGATTGCCAATCACCGGAAAGCTGAGCTTTGCATGAGCAATAAAGCTTGTTCCTCGCGTATACCGCCACACAAGGAACAATGCGAGAACAAGAAGCATTGCAACAAAAATACCATAGTTTATTAAAATAAAACTCGTCTTCAGGACAATGGTTGTATAAAATGGTACCTCCTGACCACTCTGCGTAATGATCTCGGAAAGCTTTGGGATAACAAGGGTAAGCATAAGCACCATCACTATGACGAACGTACCGATAACAAACGCTGGATAGATAAGCGCGCCACGCGCTTTTGATACAAGCTCGGACGAACGCTCGAGATAGTCTGCAAGTGCTCCAAAAGTCTCGGCAAGTTTTCCTGACTCCTCTCCTCCAATGACCATATTTACATAAAAATCTGAAAAGAGGCTCGGGTGTTTGAATAACGCACCTGAAATTGGAACACCATTTTGGATGTCATCTGAAATCTCTGTAAACTTTTTTGCGGCAAGCGGGTTTTCAGATTCTGATCCAATGAGCCGAAAGGTTTTGAGTGCAGGAACGTGTGCATCAAGGAGCGTTGCTATCTGGCGAGAAATAATTGAAATTTCTTTTAGGGAAACTCTGTTGAAAATGTTGATGTCCAACTCAAATAGTTTCTTTTGGTCAGCTGGTCGCACAGAAACCACCACGAGACCACTTCTCTGAAGCGCGTTTATCGCCGAGTCTTGACCTTGTGCGTCAATTTCGCCGGATGTTTCGCGTCCTTCTTTTGTAACAGCTTTGTATGTGAATAACATGGTAGTTATAATTTTAAATGTTTAATTTCCAATTTTGTAAACTTTGAATTACAAAACCCTGGTTTCCTGTCTTTGCGAGGAAGTACTCTGACGAAGCAATCTATAAGTCCTGGATTGCTTCTGAAGGTCTTCGTCCAAGACGTGAATCTGCTGATTCAAAAGACGAAATATGGTAGTTTCGTAATTCAAGGTAATTTAAAAATTTGAAATTTAACATTAGACTTTGTTTTACGAATGTAACATTCTCTCCAAACCCTTTGGATTAAACGAATAGAGCAATGCATTTTCTGGAGTGACCTCTCCGTTTAATACCAGGGTTGAGAGACTGCGATTCATGTCAATCATTCCGTCCTTCATACCTGTCTCAATGATTACATCTACCTCATGCGTACGACCCTCGCGAATGAGGCTTGAGACCGCGGTGTTGTTTATAAGAAGCTCGTATGCAGGAATGAGTCCGCCGGAAATACGCGGTACGAGTCGCTGTGAAAAAATCCCGAGTAAGCTTCCTGCAAGCTGAACGCGTATTTGTGATTGCTGGTCGCCGGGAAAAGAGTCGATAATGCGATCTATGGTCTGAGAGGCGTTGTTGGTGTGGAGTGTGGATAAAACAAGGTGTCCTGTCTCTGCGGCGGTGACTGCTGTGGAGATTGTTTCTGGGTCACGCATTTCCCCAATCATAATAACATCTACATCCTGGCGAAACACTGCCTGTAGTCCTGATTTAAAATCCTTAGTATCGATACCCACTTCGCGCTGATCAATAATCGCCTTCTGAGAGTTAAATAAATATTCAATCGGATCTTCAATAGTCACGATATGTTCTGCGCGTTCGCGGTTGATAAGCTCTACCATTGAGGCAAGTGTAGTGGACTTGCCCTGCCCAACTGGACCCACAACAAGAAAGAACCCTTGCTTTTTCTTCGTAAACACCTCAAGGATGGGGGGGAGGTTAAGCTCGCTGATAGTCTGCACCTGTGTTGGGATTGCTCGCAGCGCAATCCCAACTGAGTTCTTTTGATAAAATGCGCTTCCGCGAAAACGCCCTTTGTCATAAAATTCATAAGAAAAATCTATTTCTTTGTTCTGTAAAAAGCGATCCTTAAACTCTGGTGTGATAATCTCTGTGAGGATTCCCATAGTGTCTTCAGGTGTGAGGACGGACAAATTCATAAGTGGCACGAGATTGCCAGAAATACGAAATGTAGGATAATGCCCCGCTGATATGTGGATATCAGATGCCCCATCACCAATCGCACGCATGATGAGTACCTCAATCTCCTCTTTATAGTTACGGGTTGGCATTTTTTTATTTAATAAATCGTAAACGTTAATCTACTTTTGCAAACGAATCCTCCCCACCCAAAACAATGAGCACTTTCTCCACTACTTCAGACGGAGTAGATGATGCTTTAATAACGTAGCCATTTGCGCCGAGGTTTCTACCTTTTTCAATATCCGCTGGTTGTCCCAGATTTGAAAGAATGACAACCTTTGCATCAGGTGCGAGATTTTCGTTTTTGATAATAGTAAGCAGATCAAAGCCATCCATGGTAGGAATGACGATATCAATAAGAAGGATATCGGCGACAATGCCACCTTTTAATTTATTGAGTGCGTCAACACTGCCATATGCCTGCGTAACATCAAACCCTCTCTCCTTAAATTTGAAGGTGTACATGTCTAACAAAAATTTATCATCGTCAACTATAATAATTTTCTTTGGTGTTTGATTTGGTTCCATAATTATTCTAGTATACCACTACAAAGTCTTTGGAGTCAAAGACTTTGTAGACATTCGGGACAAGGGGAACAATGGCTCACTGGGGGAACGGGGATGCACGAAAATTAGGGAACGCACAGTCGCGTAGCGACTGTGCGTTTCTGTTCCCCTCGTCCCAAATGTTCCTTTTGTGCACCCCCCTGTTCCCCTTGTGAATTTTCATCCCAAATGTTCCCCCTGTGCCTCTACAAGGTATTCACCTCCTGAAATGGAACAAGTTTAGCAATGCTTTTCAAAATCGCATCCTCCTTCATGGTGAGCATTCCTTTCTTGCGCGCTGCCTCTGAAAGCTTTGCATCGGTTGGTTCCGCTAAAATAATCTTTTCTATTTCTTTGTCCACTGAAAAAACCTCAAACACTGCTAGGCGACCCTTTGTACCAGAGGAGCATTCAGTTGTTGGCTTTGCCTCATAAAGAGGACTTGTAAGGGGAAGCTTTTTCTTGAATATTTCAGGGAGATCTTGAAACTGCTTCTCAACCATGACTTGGATAGCTTCACTATTTTCTGCCTCTTTTTCCCCGCCCGGGCAAATCTTTTTTACAAGGCGCTGTGCTACGGAAAGAATGAGCGTTGGTGCGATAAGATAGGGGTCAATACCCATGTCTACCAGACGTGGGATAGCACCAATGGCAGTGTTGGTGTGAAGTGTGGATAAAACGAGGTGCCCCGTGAGCGCAGCTTGCACCGCTAGTTGCGCAGTCTCAGCGTCACGTATTTCCCCCACCATAATGATATCTGGGTCTTGGCGAAGCGTAGTACGAAGGCCTGTCGCAAACGTATACCCTATTTCTGGTCGCACTTGCGACTGGCTAATTCCAGACATATTATATTCTACGGGGTCCTCAAGTGATACAATATTTTTTGTTTCCTTGTCGAGCTCGTTTAACATCGAATAGAGCGTAGTAGATTTACCAGAGCCCGTCGGCCCGGTAATGAGAATGATCCCGTACGGGCGAGATAGTGCATCTTTTACTTGTGCAAGGTGCTCTGGTCGAAAGCCTATTGCATCAAGCTTCTGTACCCCTTTTTGTGTGTCCAAAATACGCATCACTACCTTTTCGCCGTAATACGCTGGAAAAGTGGAAACGCGAAAATCAATCTTGCGACCATCGATACGCGCTGAAAAACGTCCGTCTTGTGGCTTTCTCTTTTCATCAAGCTTAAGTGATGCAAGAATTTTAATACGCGCGACGACAGAGTTGTGTACGTCTGCTGGCAGAACCAAGGATGTAAAAAGTTCTCCATCTACACGAAAGCGCACGCGTACATTTTCTCCCGTGTGCTCAATGTGCACATCTGAAGCGCCTCCTTCTGTCGCATGGCGTAAAATCACTGCGGTGATTTTTGCCACCGGAGCATCCTCTACCACATGTGCCTCCTTTTTTACACTGGTACCCTCTAGTCCACCACCGTCTTTTAGGAGCGCTTCTTTGTCTACATCGTTAATGTCAACTTCAAGCTCAGAAAGCGCCTTAGTAACCTCCCCAGTTAGTCCACGGTAACTTTCTAAAATTACCTTTAAGTCATCCTCAGATATTAAAAAAATCTTAAAGGGCATTCCTAGGCGTGTCGCAATAAACTGGAGTGCATCGCGGGCCTCAATATTTTCTGGATCTGTAATACCAATTTCCAAAACTTCATTAACAACGCCTATTGGGGCAAAACGATAGTAAGAGACCGAGTCCTCTGGAATAAATTTTAAAACTTCAAATTCAACTCCTTTCCCCTTTAGATCACGAACGGGAAGATTATAATAGAACCCCCGTCCCTTCAATATATCTCCCTTAGATACCCCTGCATTTATTAGTACCTCCTCCAAAGGTTTTCCTTCGTCTAAAATCTTCGAAAGAACCGGAACCGCATCCTTTTTTATGATTCCGTGAAGAGCGAGTGTATCGAGAATTGCCATACATATTATATTCCTCCACTAAAATTCCCAAGGAGACTGGATGGGGTCTGTGTTGAAGTGCCTCCTGTATTTACCGTTTGGGTGCTTGCCGATGGAGCAACTACGACGGAGGAACTTTTCCTGGTTACGCCTTCAAGTGATATTAATTTTAGCTTCCATGCGGTGGGGACAAATGGATTTATTCTACTAAGTGATTCTGTCGGTACCTCTACAGTAAAATTCTGCAAATTTTTAAATTCCGGCAACTCAAAAAGGATAGTTGCTCCTTCAACGTCCTTTGAAAGTGCCTTGAGGTCTTTTTTCGTTGCTTCGACATCGGCACCAATAGAAGCTGTTTCCTCTGCTATTTTTGAGGTACTAACGGCAGACTCAATAACAGTACCTTTTCCTTTCGTAAAAACGTAGTATCCTGCAATTAAAACACCGGTAACGATCGTAAAGGTGAGAATATTGATAAGTAAATTTTTAGTTTTTTCGTTTTTCATGATGATTATTTAAGTGAGTACGTTTCTATCGCCATGGTATATTGATACATTGATGGAGCCGCCGTCTTTGATTTTTTTGAACTACCATCATCAGACATTGGCGTAAACGAAAGCGCGGTAACCTCAATAAGCCCCAAACTTTTTTCAATATCGCTCAAAAAAAGCTGAAATGATTCAAAAGTAGAAACAAAAGTAAAGGTTGCTTTTGTAGTTGCAAATTTTCTTCCCGAAGGAGTGACCCCTGTTGAAGTCTTTGTATTTGCACCAACCGCCTGATCAATCTTTGCACCAAGAGAAAAAGTGTTCACAACACCCTGTGAAGCACTACCCTTTTGTGTGTCCAAAGAAACGCCTTTGTTTTGTGCCATATTCGAGGGTCCATCAATCTTTATCCCTGACAAAATAATCCTATGTGCCCTTCCAATTTGCTGTATGTTATTTGCAAACCGAATCGGATCAACCTCCTCAGGAAGAAACACCTTGAAACGATCAAGGTCTTCTGGGCTTACGGTACCTAAACTTTTCTTGGTTTCACTAATCAAACCTTTAATCTCATCTGATGATTCAATCGTTTTAGAAAGTGAAACAACTTTATCACGGAGCTCTTTGTTTAACTGATACTCTGGCACAACATAAAAAAACACAAAAGTTGCGGAGAGAATGATAACGACAAATGAAATAATTGGTTTAATCATAATAGTATCTTACCAAAATTTAAATTTCTGCCAGAGTGACATAAGGACAGATTGTTTCGGCGCGCCCTCGCCTACTCCACTTTCGCCGATGACAGTCTGGTTCGTCGGGACAGCTGTCGTCACGTCGTTGCTTTGCGGTGGAATGAGAGGCAAGACTTCCTCTGCGACAGGAAGGTTGCCAGGGGCGATGTCGAGGGGGGTACCTGTACTTGATTCAGAAATGATCTCATTTTTTGTTTCGAGCGGAGGCACGACAGATGCGCCTTCTCCTTTTGTGTGCACTTCGGAAGCATTTGCTTTTCTCAAATTTTCAACATACGAAACATACGCTGGTGAAAATACAAGCTTGAGAGTAAACGCGATCGTACCAAACTCAGTAAGAGTCATGTTGGTAATTGAGGCACCGGAGAGTGCTCCCATCTTCTCCCGAAGAACATCCGCCTGATATGCAAGGGCAGCATATGTGGGCGCCTCGCCCGCAAGATCAAGAGTGGGACCATTTATTTCCTTTTTAAAATTAAAACTCGTGTACATAATGCTCTCTGTAGTGTTTTTTGACAAAAAAGAAAGTATAGGGGAAACGGTCGAGTGATTGTTAAGTAGCTCCCGCGCGAGATCAGTGCGAACACGAAAAACTTTTGCTTCTCCCACCTCCGGCGCGTCGCTAAATTCTTTATTAGCTTTTTCAATTGCACTTGTTTTCTGTGCAATGGTCTCATTAAGAATATTGTTGTAGTAGAAAAAAGCTCCATAGATACCAGCACTCAAAACAAAAGCAAAAATCGCAACTATCCCAATGACACTGCGTGGTCTACTGCGCTCCAAAAAGGATTCCTCGCGAACAAGAGAACCTTTAGGTATGAATGAAACTTTTGGGTTGTTGCCGTCCATTGTGTATGTAATTAGTATACTCTATCTAAGTTTACTCTTCTAGTCCCTTTAGTGCTATTCCGACTGCAACTGCAAAATTTGGACTGATTTCTTTTATGGTCGTTGCCAAAAATGCTGGTGTATCCACACGCGAAAATGGATCACCAGTCATTATCACTGCACTAGAAAAATTTTGAGAGACAATTTTTCCAAGTCCTTTTAGTTGAGCACCACCCCCTACCAAAATAATCTTTGTAATCTTGGTGCCGTATTTGTGTTCATAATTCTCCGAAAACCGAGCGGCTTCATTCATTATGTTCGCAAGGAGAAGTTCGGCAACCATCGCTACATCGCGCCCTTCCTCGTCGCCTATCATCCCCACTCGACACTTTATCTCCTCAGCTTTTTCAAAGGGAATGCCACGAGATCGTGAGAGCGCGAGCGTAATATCCTGACCTCCCATTGATATGATATGCGAGCCACGCACGATGCCATCATCAACCAGTGCAAGCTTCGTGCTTCCTGCACCCATATCAATGACCAAAATCGGCGACAAGTCGCTCCCAACCACAGCCCTAAGTGTGCTAAATATTTCAATTTCAAAATGAGAACTCTCACCTGAAATCTGTGCATCACGTTTTATGGATTCATATTTTTTAATAACCTCATTTTGAATTGCAGCGATGATAACCTCGATTTTCTGAGTTTGTTTTACTATCTCATCTGTTGGCACGACGGTAGATTTTTCCTCATATCTGCGCCTCGGGAGAACCCACCAATCAAGCGAAACCTCTGTAATGGGAACAGGAATATATCTTCGTGCTTCTATCGGGATCATTGACTCAAACTCCTTCTTTCCCACATCGGGAAGCTCGACAACTGCAAGGAGGCTCGCGCTAAATGGTATAGCGATGAGTGTATGTCGTGGCGTTATCCCCGCTTCTTTTAAAAGGTCGCGAAGTGCAATGGCAACCTTCTCTGGGGGGAGACTGGTAGACTGTCCTGCTGAAACTCCTGCACGAGGACCCAGAGCAATCTCGCCGTAATTTCTCAAAACTACTTTTTCTTCCACTTTTTCTATAAGTACAATTTTGATAGAAGATGAACCAATATCGACGCCAAGAATCTGCCCCTTGTGACCCGCCGTGAAAACTTTTTTTATTGATTCTAGAAATGATGCCATGGTGCTGTATACTATTAGTAACAGTATATCACATAAAGTAGTTGTTTTTTACGATTCATATCCACTTTTAATTACGAAACTACGTATTTTCGTACCGTCTTTGCGAGCGCGAAGCGCGTGGCAATCCATGATTATGCGTGATAGGCTCTGGATTGCCACGTAGGTGTACCTCCTCGCAAAGACAAGAAACACAAATTTCGTAATTCAAAGTTATCCACACCATTTATGTTTTCTGAACTATATACAAAAATTGTTGACTTACTCTTTCCGCGCATGTGCGTGCAGTGCGGAATAAGGGGCACGCTTTTGTGTGGAGAGTGCCTAGGGAGACTCCCTCGTGCAGAACCTTCAAAAGAGTCCTTCGTCTCAGCAGTTTTTAGTTACCAAAATCAGGCGCTACGGCGACTCATTTGGAAATTTAAATACAAAAATGCGCGGGGTGTGGCACAGTATTTTGGGGAGGCGCTTTATCATGAAATCCTCGGCGCGCTTAGTGAGGAACTGTTGCTCTCAAAAAGCGAGAGGGTTTTACTTGTGCCCATTCCACTTCACAAAAAGCGTCTGCACGAACGTGGGTACAACCAAAGCGAGCTTCTCGCGTTGGAAATTATGAAATGCGCGAAGGAGCAAGGGGGCGAAGAGTTTTTTCAGATTGAGCTCGGTGCACTCATTCGCACTCGAAAAACAAAACCGCAAGCAAAAAAAGAAAAACGCTCTGCGCGCTTTGAAAATCTCCGAGGTGCGTTTGTGTGTTCTGACCCATCGCGTGTCCGCGGACGTACCGTCATTCTCATTGACGACGTCACTACCACCGGCGCGACCTTTGTCTCCGCAAAGAGCGCACTCTCTTCTGCCCGTCCGCGAAAGGTGCTCGCGTTTGCAGTGGCGCACTGATATTAGATATCAACTTTCATTTATGAAGACTCTTTGCGAGAGAATATCAAAGTTGTAGCTTTTTGGAAAATGTTCTTCAAAAAGTTTTATTGCAGGGGTATCAGCATATTCCCCACGCTGCACAGCAATATGCATCGCAAGAATCATTTCTTCAGGCTCGCCAACACAATCAAGTGGTTTAAACCCTTCAATGCCTAAAATGCGTTTAAAAAGTGGGAGTAGTCGCCTCTTGGGATAGAGGTTTGCTCCAAAGATACTCAGCAATTCTTTTTTTGGTAGAAATGCAGAGAAACATGCAAACAGAAATACACATTTTGGACATTGGTTACACCAGTAGTTCGTGCGTTGCATACGTTGTTGAATACGGGGTAACCAAAAATAATTGTTACAGCTAGTAACATCGTGGTGGTACTGCGGATACTTAACAAACTGTCGCACTATTTCAAGCTCACTAAATTTTCGCAAGGGCGAGACTGTTGAAATGTCTGGAGTGATATACCTCTTTATATAATCATTGATCATTTTTTCTGCCTCTGACGACTTGCACCATTGATGGTTTATCGGCAGGCCAAGATAATTGAGATTGCCAAAATCAGCACTGCGCTCATTCGATAATACGATAGTGTCGTAGCCAAGAAGCTCGGCGAGCAGTGTCGCCACAAAAGTAAATGTGGATACTGATGGATACGCACCCTGCATAAACAGATTGAGCAACGGGTCACGACGACGGGAAACACCAACAGTTTTAGCACCGACAAGCTTTGCGATACGTTCATGAGCGGGCGCTGGAGCAAAAGCAAAAAAATCAAAGGGGATTCCAGATGCCTTCAATATTTCGGCGGAAAGAATCGAGTCCTTGCCTGCACCATTCAAAATGAGTGCCCGCTTTGGACGTTCAAATCTTGCAGGCTGTGGTAGGACGAGAGTTTCATTGTACGGAAATGCAATAAGGTTCCGGAAGTCGATCTTCATTAAGTAGAAAAATTCTCCTAAACCGTTTAAATAGAGCGAGTCCCAAAAGCGCGCCTGCTCACGTGTAAGACTAAACCCATTTATACGAATATTCCTCGTGCGGAACGCGCTCCAATAATTTATGCCAAGAATGAGTAGGAGGGACTGTAGTGTGGGTTCAAGCACAGCCGTGGGTACCTTCCCCCACATCTCTGGTGTTATGTCTTTTAAAAAAAGTCTGTCGGTAAAAGTCTTGGTAATTCCAAATCTAAACTCAACATGGTAGGTAAAAGAAATAATGGATCGTTCGGTATCGATTTTGTATGAACCAAAAGTAAATGATAGCGGATGTACTATTTTCATAAATGTGTCACGTGTTAAATAGAAATTTACTTAGCAGACTATAACAGTGTGAATAGTACCATGATTTTAATTCTGGGCGGAGACGGAGGGATTCGGTCACGAGTTACTAATTCGCTACGCTCATATAACTGGGTACAATATTAGCTCCTCGACTCGGAAATAAGAAAATTGTCTTTTCTCATTTCTCTCGTTCTACGTCGCGAATAAGTACTCTCGACCCCGACTCGCTGACAAGCACTCACTTCGTTCGTCTTGTATACCAGCTCCGTCTTTCGAATCCCTCCTTCTCGCGCAACATGCAACAACCCCAGAGCATTCGCTCTGGGGTTGGCAGTTGCGGTGACGATGTCCCGAAGTTAGAACCTATTAGGTCGCTTCATTACACTCGTGTTGATAAAATTGTACGTGATTTAAGGCGAATTTACAAGGATAATCCGGCCTCGTTGGACGTTCCGGCTTTCGCACAGAAGGTCTACTAAGACCGGATTTCGCCAGTTTAAGAGGTTTATTCCTCCCCTCGGGCATCATCTATCAGTTTCTGCTCTTTAAGGTATCGGGTCACCGAATACCACCCTGCGTTGATCACCGGGATCAGTAACGCCCAACGTGGGTCGTTCTGAGCATAGGCAATCAGTATCGGCAGGATCGCCGATACTGCAGAGTAAAAGAAAACGATCGCAAGGTGCTTCAATGCTTCTTTTGATGGTGTTGTCATTGTGGTTAGTTAATTATTTGTTTTATCATCGCCAATCCTTCCTCGATTTTCCTCACACCCTCTTCGACTGAAGGATTTGGCGTTGGTGGTGGTGTTTGCTGACCGGCAAGGGCAACCAGTTCATCGAGTATCTTTTTGTTGCTTGCCGGACAGTTTGGCTTCTTTGAGAAGACTTCAAAGTGGCCAACTACGTGATTACGGTCAATTGGAATCTGCCATCGCTGGCAAATTTCTCGGATCAACGCCACGCTCGATTGCTTCATTGCATCAGCCCAGACGTCGTTTGGCTTTCCCTCGTGTTCGATGCCTACCGTGTACAGGTTTGGATTGACGTTCGACTTTATGAGCTTCCAGAGAGGTGTATCGACACGACCGGCGTGCCAGGCCGCATCGGTTTCTTGCACGTACTGGTGGACTTCGCCGTTCTTTCCGATGCCGTAGTGTGCGCTTACTTGCGAGGTTGGATTTGCGAACCATGCGTCGGTGCCGATCAGCGTGCCGTCCATAATGTGAATGACAACGCCCTCCGGCCGGTAGCCTTTGCGGCCGATCCAGAAGTTAGGTGACTTTTTTTGAATGATGTTCATATTGTTTTATTTGTTAATGGTTAGTAGTAAGTTGACGACAGCTGTAATGAGTCCACCAATCGATGCTGTAGCAATAATCCAAAAGAACCGCTTGAGCCAATCAACGTCAGTCCCTACTTTGGTGAGGTCTGCTTTAAGGTGAATGAGATGGTTGTCTTTGATTTCATTCACTGTCTTTTCTACGCGATCGAGACGCTCATCTTGTATTTTGTTTTGGTAAGCTGTTCTTTCCATGTGATTATTTCGGCACGTATACCGAGTCGAATCTGTTGATGAGACCTCTTCCTTCCAATTCCTCCTCGAGTCGATCTTGGACGTCTCGATCACGCCAGAACTTTTCTTTTTCCATATCGACAGACTTTGCTTTTGCACCGACGAGTCCGTAGAGGAATTTCACGACTCCCGATGTGGTGTCATCGGATATTTTACCGGCCGTGGTTTAGAAGCGACCAAGAGCGGTATTTAGGAAGTGAAGTTTGTAAGCGTTGGCGCGATAACTCACATCGCCGCTTTTGTTTTTGTGTTCACTGACCTCTAGCCAGTCACGCAGTCCGGGGACGGCATTCACGAACGGATAGACTCGGCTTCCTTCTTTGATAGGCTCACCGGTGAATAGGTTCTGGCCAGTGGCCGCTTCGATCGGATACTTCAGGATCGGTGATAGTTCGCCGACCATACTGGCCAATGTTCGCCGTGGACTTCCTTTATAGAGGCGGTTTATATCCTCGACCGGCAGACCCAGACCATAGAGGTATTGCGAGAATCCGTTTTTCTCACCAAGTCGGACCGGTAATCCCTCACGCATGTACGGAGGCAGATACTGGAATTCCTCTTT